>JAUIMA010000212.1 GCA_030432675.1 Candidatus Hydrogenedentota bacterium
ACCCACCCGTCGCGGTGCCTCTTGCGCCTGGTATCGGTACGGAAAACGTACACAGATACGTCAGGGAACCAGCGGATGTGTGGACTTCCCGCTCAGGGCCACACGGCTGGAGACTGCACAGCGCCTGACACCGGACATGTCCCAAGATGACCGGCATTATACGCTGTGTAGCGTAGATTCAACTATGACCTCCGCGCGTCAGTGTGGGGGAGAGCTTGCTCCCGCACGCTGAAAGCATCACGCTGGACATCCTGTCCGACCCATTGCCACGTCCTGCGGCGGGGATGCTTTGTATATACCAAAGAAAAGAGGACCCAATCAGGGAGCCACTTTTCCTACGGTGTCGTTAAAATCGGGGGCGTACCGAGCCACTAGATTTGCATGCGCATGATTTCTTCGTAGGCCGTCATGACCTTGTTGCGCACGGTCATCATGGTCTGGAAGGAGACATCGGCCTTCTCCACGGCAACCATGGCTTCGGAAACATCCTTTATCTCACCGGCTACCAACTGTTTAATGGTGGTGTCGGCTTCGGTCTGCAGGTGCTTAACTTCCGTGATGGCATCCGCGAGAACGTCCTGAAACGACCGGTCTTCCACACCCGTGGGGCGCGTGGGGGCCGGTCGCATCTGCTTCGCACTGATCTCCGGGGGTTGGAGCCGTGTGCCAGGGACTTTCAAGGGATCGATAATCACGGGGCTATCCTGAATAAACCTTTCTACTATTGCTGCAATATTTCCATGGCGCGCTGTTTCATCTGACGCCCGGAGGTAATTACCGCGATATTGGCCTCATAGGCCCGTTGCGCGGAAATAAGATTAACCATTTCAACCGCCATGTTGACATTGGGATACTCCACGATGCCGTCTTCATTGGCATCGGGATGTTGGGGATCGTACACCTGTCTCAGCGGGGAGGGGTCACGAATGACCTTCTTCACCATCACGCCCAACTTTTCGGGGTTGAGCCCGTGGCCGATTTCCTCGCCCCGGAAAACCACCATCTGACGGCGAAAGGCGCCCCCTTCAGGGGTGCGGGTCGTTTCCACATTTGCGATGTTATTCGCGATGATGTTCATGCGGGCCCGCTGGGCCTTGAGGCCGCTGACGGCAATGTCACGGGCGGAGATTCGATCAATGTTCATCGTTTACTCCTACCGTGCCAGGCTGTTCAACATGGACTTGGTCATTTCAAATTTCTTGCTGAGTAGTCGCGCGTACGTCGAGTAGTCACCCGTATTCTGCGACAATTTACTCATTTGATCATCTATGTCAACTTTATTGTAGTCATTCTTCGATAAAATTGCAAGACGATCGAATTCGGTACGATACGTAGAATGATCAAAGTGGCGGGGTCGCGTCGTGCGGAGGGCGACAGCGCCCCGGCCTTCAATCATGGTGTGGAGGGTCTTCTGGAAGTCGATTTCGCTGGGGGTGAAGTTGGGCGTATCGACATTGGCGATGTTGTTGGCCAGATAGCGGTGATTCTGTTCCCGCACTTTCATGGCCTGCACCAAGAGGTTTGTCGTATCTACACCAGCGTATGGGGTCATGGGCTCGCTTCCTCGTTTTATACTTCCAACAAATAAAAGCAAGGGCCATGCCATCCGTAGATGAGGGGAAAATCCCTGTGAAATAAGGGGGTGGGGGCGTGGTGGCAGCAGGAAGGAGGCAATTGTTGCCGGGTGAAGGGGCTTATTCTGCCGTGTGGCCCGGAGCGACGGGCGGAGGTCCCGTCGCTCCGGTTGATGGCCCCCCACTGGGAGGCGCAGGGGGCTATCGTGCCGGATAGGGGATGGTTAACGTTCCATAGTGGCGCGATTTTTCGTAGGTCTCACCGTCAAATTCGCCGGCGCCGGTCTCGGGCACCATGGCCCGGATGCCAATCCAGCCACCTGATTCGACCGGAAAGGTCGCCTGACCGTGGGCGTCGGTCGTGCCTTTGAGCTGTTCCACGGCTCCGGGTAGGTCCACGGTGAGTTCTGAACCTTCGTAGGCTTTCCCATTGAAGCGAACCGTAATTTGGATCGTGTTTTCGGCCACCGTGGCCAGAATGTCGACGGGGAGGTCAGTTTCTTTGGCGGCATCGGCGAGGCTGCGGGCTGCCTTGGCATGATATTGGAGGAGGTAGCGGTCACCTCCCGATTCCCGGCGGTCCATGATGCCGTATTCCAGGTTGCCGAGGAGGAGGGGGGTATTCTTGTCGATTTCTGCCACCCGCTTGTCGTCCCCCGGCAGGAAATCCACCGTCTGGCCGTTCAATGTGGTGACGTGCATGGGGGCGCACAATTCCTGAAGCTTCTGATTGGTTTTTTCCAGCGGGGCTTCGGCCAGGCGCATATACGCCTTTCCCTGTTCCTGGGGTGGGAGTTCGATCCAGACAAAGTGTGCCTGGGACGTGGTGGCGCTCAGTACCATGAGCAGGGTGATCAGTATCCGTCGTTTCATTGTGTTCTCCTGTTGGGTTGTGAGTTGAACTTGTTGTTATTATACAAATCAAAAAAGATAGTTGCAAATCATTAGTTAAGTAAGCTAAACTTTCGATCAAGCAATGTACATTGTCGGTGGAGTCGCGCTCTGCCCCTTGTTTGAATGTTCACCCTATTTACATCACAACCAACGGAGAAGACCCATGAAGAAACGCGGATTTACCCTCATCGAACTACTGGTGGTTATTGCCATCATCGGAGTACTGGCCGCCATCCTGCTCCCTGCCCTGGCCCGCGCGCGGGAGGCCGCACGTCGTGCGAGTTGCCAGAATAACCTCAAGCAAATTGGACTGTCCTTCAAAATGTACGCGAACGAGTCGGAAGGTGAGCGTTTTCCGGCCCTGGCCATGAGCCAGACTCCGAAATATGATTGCGACACCCGGGAGCCCTTGGGAGGTACTTCGGGCCTCTATCTCTGGGTGGCCCGTATGGATGAAGTCTATCCCGAGTACCTGGTCGACCCTGGAGTCCTCCTCTGCCCATCCAACGGGTCGGTTTCCGAAGCAGACTTGAAACATCCCACGACGGGTGAGTGGGAAGCCCATATGGCGTGCGACGACGGCGCAGGTAGCACCATCGGTGATCGGGGTATCGCGTTGCTGGACCATCACTACTGGTATACGGGCTACGTGCTTGATCAGGTGGATGTAGATTCCCCGCATCTGACCTACAGCGGTGTGGAGATTCCCGTTCAGATTCTGGCCTTGTACTACGGGGCAATATACGCGTCTTACGGGTATACGACCTATGGCGGCGACGGCTCGGGACTGCTGGATTTTCCCCTCGAGTTCGCGGGTAATGGCTACAGCGGAACCTCCTTCGACACGGCGGGTAATGGCGGGGGCGACACGCTGATGAATCTTCGGGAAGGAATCGAGCGTTTCCTGATTACCGATATCAACAATCCGGCGGCCAGCGCCAGGGCCCAGAGTGAGGTGTGGGTCATGACCGATGTGAGCAGCACCAAAGTCGAAGAGTTCAATCACATCCCCGGTGGTTCCAACGTGCTTTATCTCGATGGCCACGTGGAGTTCCAGCGCTACCCGAGTGCGGACGCACCCCTTTCTCCGGGATTGGCCGAGTTCATGGGCGCTACCAACGATCTGTAGGCGGTAGTTCCCGTACCCTGTGAAGTCCCGCGTTCTCGCACAACGCGGGGCTTTTTCTATGAAGGGAGACTATTTCGGTTTCGCTGTGGTGGACTGACGCAGGGCATCGACCACGAAACGCATGGCCGCGACGGTGTCTGGGTGACTCGTGGTGTGACCCGTCTCCGGCCGATGTAGATGGAAGACATGGGGGTGAAGTTTTATTAATACGCCAGCCAGCCGAATGACGCTGCCAGGCGGCACGGAAGTGTCTTTTCCACCGGTCGTCATGGCAATGGGCATGGTGAGGCGAAGGGGCCAATACTCGGCACTGCGTTTCTTGTACTCCTCGGGTACCTCCTTCTTGCTGCCGCCAAAGGAAGCGGCGATGGCCTCCTGAAAGTTCTCATACTCCAAATGGTTGGCCGTCCCGTTGAGGGCCACGACACCGTCAATGAGATGAGGGTGTAGCGCGGCGAAGGTAAGGCTGGAGGTGCCGCCCATGGAGCCCCCCGCCAGGATGACGTGTCGGATGGTGAAGCGCTGTTTCAACAGGCCAATCAATTGAACCATATCGGCCTCTGCCTTGGGGCCCATCCAGGAAGTCTTGGCGCGGTAGTCGGGCGAGACGTAAATCATGTTGTGGGCCAACGCCCCAGCCCGCACGCCCTGGCACTCATCCCGTGTGTCGGTAGCAAACTGCCACCGATCCGAGCCATGTCCGTGGAGCGCGATGAGGAGATCATGGGCTTCCGAATCATCGAAGTGGGGCGGCCGCCGCAAGATATACCGTTGCTCGGTGCCATCCACGGAGGCCGTAAAGGCCAGGTCTTCCGGGGGCTGGTATTCCGCACTGTGCACCGTCAGGGCGGTCAGGAGGAGGAAGAGTGTGGTGCCTGCAGATCGAAGGAGCGTCATGGGGTACTTTCCAGGGAAACGTGGGTGGCCTGCAAAGAACCGTCCTCCGCGAGGGTGATTTTCGCAACCGTAATGGGCAATGAGAAACGCCGGGGGCCGGCACTGCCCGGGTTCAAGTAGAGTACGTCCCCTTTCGTCTCGAGCGCTGGTTTGTGAGAGTGCCCATAAATGACCGCGTGAAAGCCCGCCGCTGCAGGATCGAGATCGAGTTCCGCCAATATATGTAGCACGTAGAGGTGTTTCCCCTGCCAGGTCACCACGGCGTCGGGGGGAAGGGTCGCCCCGAAATCACCGTAGTCCACATTGCCACGGACGGCGTGGACCGGCGCAATGGCCTCCAATCGGGGGAGAATATCCTCGGCCCCTACGTCGCCCGCGTGAATAATGAGTTCGCTGCCCTGCAGGGCCTCGAGGGCTTCCGGACGCAGTTGGCCGTGGGTGTCGGAGATGATGCCAATATAGGGGGGCATTGGGGAAGTATCCTTTTACTCGGTCAGGTCGAAGTGCAGACGAATCATGTCACAACACCGAATTCCGTGTTCAACGATGGGGTCGGGATAGTGGCGCAGGAAGTAGTCCTTTACAACGCCTTCAATGCGAAAGCCTGCCTTCTGGTAGAGGGCGAGGGGACCCAGGCTCGAGTTTCCGGTGCCCACGGTCATGCCATGAAAGCCCCGTGCGCGCGCCTCTGCCAACAGGGCATTGAGAAACTGTTTTCCATAGCCCTGGCCCTGCCAGGTCGGGTGCACCGACAGGTTGAGCAGTTCGACGGTGCGTGTGCTGCCGGGGTGCCACACGGCCCCTCCGATGCGGGTGTGCTCAAGATTGGCCTGGAAACATGTGCCCGACGTCGTATAGTGCGCAACCCGTTCTTCGTCGGGATCAGCGAGGAGCAGGAGTTCGCGGTAGGCCGCGTCGCCGATGTCTAGTTCAGAAATCCGTAGTGCCATGTCTTCTGTCATTGCTTTCCCCGTGCGTTTTTTCCGGTCGCGGTGGTCTTGATTCGTGCCTTGGCGGGAATCAACTCTTTCGCTGTCTTCTTCTTTGCACGGGACTTGGAGCGGTTTTTCTTTGCCGCCGCTTTGCTTTTCCGGGCGGGCTCAACCGACGTTCGTGGTGTTGCATTCAAGGGCGTTGGCCCGGAATCCATACCTTCCTTACCTTGCAGAATCACGATCTTCTGCCAGACCTTGCGACTGAGTCCGGTGGTCAGTGCTTCCAGTTCATTGATGGCGGAGACGACGGTGCCATCGGGGAAATTCTGGGCGTAGATGGAAGCAATCTTGCTGACGAGCGACAGGAGTTCGCTGCAGTAGTCGAGGTAGCGGTTCAGCTCATAAGGCGTCAGGTTATGACGCGGTATGGAAGAGGCCCGCTGGCCTGGTGTGGTGATCTCGGTCGGGTCTTTCGTGAGCTGGTGCATGTCGATAACGTGGGCGATGGCCCGCAACTCGTTCAGCGAGGCCAGCACCCGGGCCCGCTTGACACGGGTCTCAATACTGACCAGAAAGAAGATTGCTGCACCGATGAGTACCAGGTCATTGAAGCCCGCCTCCACCACTTGAATAAATTCCGTCAAG
This sequence comes from Candidatus Hydrogenedentota bacterium, assembly GCA_030432675.1. GTDB lineage: Bacteria > Hydrogenedentota > Hydrogenedentia > Hydrogenedentales > JAEUWI01 > JAEUWI01. Next base: position 6,075 of record JAUIMA010000212.1, read on the forward strand.
GGGAAGGTGCCAATGGTCCAATCGACCGTGTAGAAACTCAGCACCAGGATGACAAGAATCGTAACGATCAAGAGACCGGCCCCAATGCGAAGGTAGTAGTTGGGCGTCGAAATCCACGCCACCTTGGACTCGGCCTCCAGGGAGATTTCGTGTAACTCCCATGCGACCTGGGCCAGGCCCGACTCGGGAAAACGCTCCTCTATACGTTGCACCAGTTTCCACAGGGTGCCGCGCGTCTTCTCCAGGTTTAGAGAACGATAGGGCACCGCTCAATCCCTCCTAGGGTTCCGCCACGGGTTGAAACCACGACAACGGTATCCGTGCCACTGAAATGCGCTCATTGTAACGCTGCTCTCCCCGTTCATAGAGACATAATACGGTGCCGTCGACACGTTGAGCAAGATCGGCATAGGCGCTCGGGCCCGCCTCCAGAACCTGGGAAGCTTCCCAGGTTTTACCGTCATCGCTGGAGAGGGTCAACGACAGACTTTCCCGTTGTTCTCCCGGGACATTGGAAAAAAGTACCCGGCCGTCGTGGAGCCGGAAGAGGCTCCCCTGACAGGTTGTATCGGGCAAGGCCGATTCAAGCGCTGGTTCCGACCAGGTCTTGCCGCCATCCTGGCTGTGGGCCACCGCACGAAATCCATTCTTATAGCCGCGCATGTTCAGCAGCAGGGAAGCATCTTTGCGCTCGAGCACGGTGCATTCGTTGAGTTTGGGGATGAGCCCCGAGACCATACCGCCGGCTTGCCAGGTGGCGCCGTCCGGCGAGCCCAGGAGTACGCCCGCGCGGTAGTGTTTTTCTTTCGCGTGGGGCTCTTCATCGCAATACCAGATGGGGACCACCAGTTGCCCATTGCGAAGCTGAATGCCGTGGACTGGCCCGGTGCCAATGCGCAGCCAGGGAAAGGAAAGGTCCGAGAGGATATCCGTCAGTTCACGGGGCGCACGCCAGGTCAGGTCCTCGTCTGTGCTCTGCGTGTAGAAAAGGCGGCGATTGTTGCGGGTAAAAAGCAGGTGGATGGTATCGTCATCATGGACAACGACGGGGGCGGGATTGCCAATGGTAATGGGTGCGTCTCCGCCCTCTTCGTGAACGAGTTGGATGTCTCCCCACGTTTCTCCGCCATCATGACTTCGTTTCAGCAGGAGGTCAATATTCCCCTGGTCGGAGGCGCTGTCTTTTCTTCCTTCGCAGAAGGCCAAGGTCGTACCGGCATTGCTGATGACCAGAGCGGGAATTCGGAAGGTGTGGTAGTTCGACTCCCCCCCAACGAAGACATCGCTCTTGACAAGGGCCTCGGCCCACGCGGTTCCGGGGGCTCCAAGAATAGCAAGGAGTGGAAGTAAGGTCATCAGGCGTGGCCGCTGTGGATAGCGAAGCGACCGCTTTTTGGGGAAAGACATGGGGTGAAATCCTTGTATTTCGGGGGAGTTTCATTTCGTGTTGGGTTGTGTTCCCGTATTACGGGACGTTGCGGGACGGCATGATTTCCGTTCGTCACGTGGTTGCAGGGAAAACGTGTATCAGGGTCATTTCTGGCGGACAATTTACCCGGATCGAAGGCAACCCTCCTGCATGCTCGGCCCCGATGCCCGCCGAAACATTAAGCCAGGTGTTGCCCACCGCATGAAATCCGCGCGCCCATTTCTTCGGGATGCGGCTGAAGGTGACCAGTGGTCCAATAAAGGGGATTCGAATTTGTCCGCCATGGGTATGTCCGGCGAGACACAGGTCAATCGGGAGGTCATTGAATTTGAGTATATAATCCGGACGATGGCCCATGACGATATGGAATGACTCCGATGACTCCTGTAGCCATTCCATGATGCCATGCCGTGCCCAGGTGCGGGCGGTGGAGGAACGCAGTGTGAGGCCGTAGAGTCGGATGTCGATTCCGTCGGACTCGATGACGGCCTCTTGATTCCGCAGAAAGACGATGCCTCCGGTCTGTTCCGGTTTCAGGTGGAGCAAGGGTCCGGTGGTGTCGCCCTGGACCATATACATGCCGAGTCGCGGCGACAGGGTTGAAAACAACGCAGCGAGCTTGGGCATTTCCGTGTGGTAGGTGGCGGGAGCGACAGGCTGTAGCAAGTCGCCGGTATGAACAATGAGATCGGGATCCAGCGCGCGTATTCGTTCGAAGACCCGTGTCTCGTAGGCACCTATCGCCGCCGATTGAATGTCGGAAAGATGGAGTAGGGTGAAGGGTGTGTCGATTTTTGCACTGCGTATCTCAACCTCCCGGACCTGCAGGGCATTGGGCTCAATGTGGGTCGCGTAAATGCGGGTGCCAACAAGCGCCAAGGCTGCGCCAAACCACAACAGTGGTAGTCGCTTTAGGCCCGTTCTCTTCGCTCCGGCCGAGGGAAGGTAGTAGGCCAGCAGAGCCGTCAGGACAAAGAGGATGGGCAGAAGGATCGTGTTAAACGTATAGATCGAATGGACCAGGGTGGCAAAGTGGATGCGGGTAAAGCCCAGCACCAGCACGCTGTTGACGACCACAAAGAAGATAGGCGCTATGGCCAGGGCTCTCCCTCGTGGTGTCAGGCGTGGCAACCGACTCATGGGGCCTCCTCATGCAAAGGGAGCCACATGGATACGGTCGTGCCCACGCCTTCCTCACTCTCAATTTCCAGGCCGCCGCCATGAAAGGCGAGGATTTCCGTCACGATGGGCAGGCCCAACCCGATCCCCAGGCTTTTCGTCGTGAACAGCGGTTCGAAAATACGCTCCAGGTGGGCATCAGCAATGCCGACGCCATTGTCACGGACCGCGATGATAAGTCGGTCCGTTTTGGTGCGGGTCGACATCGTAATCCGCGCGCCTTCGGGTTTTGGTTCATCCACATCGGCTCCTACCATGGCATCGCAGGCGTTTTGAAGGGCATTGGCGAGACATCGTCGGATATTGGATTGGTCGAGAGGCATCTCAAGGTTACTTTGGAAATCACGTTCGACGCTCACCCCATCCGGGAAGGGAAAGTCGTCCAGGAAGTCGTTTGTCCAACGGTCTACCCGCGTCAGGGTGCGCTCCATGGGTCGGCTGCGGGTGTAGTCAAGCAATTCTTCGATAATCCGATCGCAGCGGCGGATATTTCGCACGGCTCGTTCGATGGGAGAATCCAGATTCAACTCGCTGTTTTCGGCCCGCTTCTTTACGGTGTAGATAGAGGCTTGGATCGTGCCCAAGGGCGTTCGCAGTTCGTGACTGACGGTGGATATTAATTCGCCCAACACGGCCATGCGTTCCTTTTGCAGTAATTCCCGTTGGGCGGCCTCCAGCTCACGGGAACGCTCCTCCAGCAGATGTTCCAGGTTGGCATTGTCGGCTTCCCGTGCCAGCGCGAGGGTGTGCTGATGGGTTAAGGCGATAGACTGGGCACGGTAAGTCGATAAGGCCCCAACGAGGAAGCTGAGGGCCAGTGTCAGCAGCGTGCCAATTGCGGCCGCACGAACGGGCATCTGGCGGTCGATCGTGGCGTCAAATTTTGTAGAGGAATGGGCGTGGACAGTCCAGATACGATCCGCTATCGCGCACATGCCATTCGCTTGAAAGCGACCGCCTAACGACGCCTTCGGGTCGGGAAGGTCGCTTGGGGTCGATTGGTCATCCGTGGATAGAAAAAATGGACTGGAATCTGTCTCGATGGTGCCATCATAGAGGGCGAAATCCACCATGCCTTCGGTGATATCGTCCAAATCACTCAAGACCGCCCCGATGGTGATGGGGGCGAATACCAGTCCCAGCAAGTTCTCCAACCGTTCTTCCGGTGTCGTGGCGGGCCTGTCTTTTTGAAAGAGGGGGACCAGATAGAGAAATCCGGCGCGGGCACTGGAATCCTGGACCAGCTGGATAGGGGGGGTGAGACAGTGCTT
>JAUIMA010000213.1 GCA_030432675.1 Candidatus Hydrogenedentota bacterium
GGGAACAAAAGGCCCAGATCGTAGAAGAGATCACGGCTACCCTCCAGCGGGTGCTCAACAAGAAGCCAGAACATCCCCATATCGTCATCGACGAAGTGGCGTTGGAAAACTGGGGCTACGGTGGAACGCTGACTTCCGACCGTTGAGCGCTGGCAGCGTCGGCAACAGCCCCCCCAAACCGCGTACTCTATGGAGCGCCGACAACAGCCCCCCAAAACGCGCACCCTATGGAGCGCCGGCGGCCCGCCGGCATTCGATCAAAAAAGCGCGGCGTCTTCCCCGGGGGGAAGACGCCGCGCAGCGATAGTAAGGAACGGTTATCCGCGGTAATAGGGGGCCTTGAGGCTCCAGCCGTTCTGATAGTCGCGGTAGGCCCAGTTGTTGGCGGCCTTCACGGCTTTCTTGTCGGCACCGGTGAATTTCTGTTTGTCCGCGTTCCAGCCGAGTTTGGCACCACCGGCCACATAGGAGCAGGTGCCCAGGTGGCAGAGGCGGCTGGTGTTGTTGATAACTTCCACGGTACAGATGGGGTCTTCACCGCTGCGTACGCAATTGGCGAAGTTTTCCCAGTGGGGTTCGTTGAGGGGGCCACCACCGACTTTCTTGGCTTCAACCGAAGACTTCTCGCCCTTGGGAACATTGTTGTCCGTCGGCCAGACCTGGTAGCCGCCACGGGAAACCTGCAGGCTGCCCAGGGTGCCGTGGAACATGATGCCATGGTCGTCGGCATCGGCGGGCACGTGGTGATTCCACACGCGGTTTTCGAAGCTCATGGTGAAGTCGTCAAACTCAAAGAGAATGTCGAGGGTGTCGGGGGTGGTGCGGTTATCTTCGAGGACCCATTTGCCACCGTTGGCCACGACGGACTTGGGCTGAAGATTGGGCTTCACGTCTTCATTTTCCATGGCCCACAGGGCGATGTCGAGGAGGTGGGCACCCCAGTCGGTGATCTTGCCGCCCGAGTAATCGAGGAACCAGCGGAAGTTGTAGATCCAGCGGTTTGTGTTGAAGGGTTTGTGTTCCGTCCAACCCTGGTGGAAATCCCAGTCCAGGCCCATGGCTTCATACTTGGCCTGATCATCTTCACCCATTCCGATACCGGCGATGGGTTCTTTATCGTGAATCCAGGTCTGCACGCGATGTACTTTGCCGATGTAGCCTTCGCGGATCATCTGGACGGCTTCCTGGAAGTGGGCACCGCTACGTTGCATGTTGCCCGCCTGGAAGACCACGTCGTTACGACGGACGGCGTCGACCATGGCATGACCTTCTTCGATGGTCGTGGCGGCCGGCTTCTCGCAGTAGATGGCTTTCCCTGCGTCGGCGGCATACATGGTGGTCAGGCAGTGCCAGTGGTCCGGCGTGGCGATGACGACGGCATCCACATCCTTATTCTCGATGATTTCGCGGAAGTCGTGGTGGGTGGTGGGGTCCAGGCCCGGCTTCTTCTTGGCGAATTCGAGGGCGCGCTCCAGATTCTTGGAGTAAAGGTCGCACAGCGCGATGGGCTCCATGTCGTTGCGCATCATTACAAAGCGAAGATCGGCGCGGCCCATGCCACCGATACCGATATGGCCCGTGCGGATCTTCTCATTGGCACCCAGTACGGTCGCCGGCAGAATGGACTTGTAGACTCCGGCACTGGCGCTTTGCGCAGCAGCGACCGTCGCACCGGTTGCCGCAGCAGTCTTGATGAAATTGCGACGGCTTTCAGTCGCTTTTGGGGTCTTGGACTCTTCTGACATTATACTAACTTCCTCCAGCCAATCGCTTGTTGTTGGTTGTTAAACAGGGTCTTCAGATTTCGCGGCTGCCCGGGTTGCCGAAGCGGGACAGTTGCGGCGGGTTGCCCCGAAAGAGGGGGGCACGAGGCGGCTGTTGTACAACCGCGCACGCCATAATACTCCCCGCCTGCCGACTTTTTCAAAACGGTACCGGGGAGACGGCTTTTCATGACGCCCGGCAGGCGGTCCCGGCCCCGGTAAACTATTGGCAGCACTGCGAAGGCTGTGGTACACTCGCTGAGTATCTGGAAAAGGAGCTCGTTCTATGGAAGCGGTACTCACCCATCTGCAAGACAATGCCCTCATCTATAGCGTGGCAACCGTCATTCTCGCCCCTATCATTTATTTCACCCGCAAGTATTCGGTACCCACGATTCTCTACTGTGTGGAGTTCCTCATTTATGCGGGCATCGTCCACGTGGTGATGCACGTGCTCGTGCGCGTTACCCGCTGGTTCAAGGAAAGCTCATCCATGCGAGCCCTGGATAGCGCGGGGCGTCCTGAAGATGCCCCTGAGTGGAGCACACCTCTCATCGAGTTCTGGAATACGGCCGCCTATGATCCCAATTGGGTATGGAAAGCCGAGCTCGCCTCCCTGGTCATTGTGCTTATACTCATGTGGCGCTACCGTCCCATGAAGATTCAGCGCAAATCCGGGCGCAAGACCCAGGAATACGGCGCGAAGAAATCCGGACCGGGTGCAAAAGGGGCGGCACGGGGTAAAGCCGGCGGATACAAGGCATCCCGGGGAACCCGAGGGCGCTGAGACACCATTGGTCAGTCGGGAATTTTTCAATCTGCTGCTCAAGGCCCTCGTAATCTCTTTGAAACGCAGTATTCTACCTTTTGTCCTGATTCACCTTGCCCGCCTATGCGCTAGGGTACCAATGGCTTGGCACGGTCCTGCCGCGTGCCGGGGCGGGAATCACTTGACAAGGGCCTTTCACAAAACGGGTGTCGGGTGTATAATGCCTTTGTGACTGTTTGGTGCAAATGAAGAACCGGATGCGGAATGGTGTAACGCGGTGTTAAGAACGGTATACCTTCTAGTTATGGTGGGTATTATCACCCTCGTTACTGTCATCAGTGTTCCGTGGTTATTTCGCAAACGGTGCCCCGTGTGTGGCACCTGGAACGGGCTGGAAGCGGCGCAGTGCGCCCAATGTTCCGAGTCCTTTCCCGAAGACTATGAGTGATGCCGTCTCCAACGGGCGGTGGATTCGTCGATATTGTAATGCAATGCAACTTGGTGGAGACAGTTCGTGGCCGCAAAAGTGAATTGTTCGATATGTGGAAAGTTAACTGATCCGACCTTGGAGAATTGCCCCCATTGCGGATCACCGGTGGATATGGGGCGGGTAGGTGGAAGCGCCGCACCGGTTGCACCTCCGGTGGACGTGCCGGATGGTGGTGGCGATCACTGCCCCAGTTGCAAGGCGCCCGTTCAGGACGGTGACATTGTCTGCGTGCGATGTGGTGTCAATCTCCTGACGGGGCACCAGGTTGCCCAAAAGCAGGACGAATTTGTCCCGACTCAGACCAACCGAACGCCCATGCTGATCGGTGCGCTCGTGGTGGCGGTGGTGTTGTTGGTGGCCGCGTTGGGCTTTGTATTGTTGCGGGACCCCGTAAACAATGCCCGTCAGGCCGCGCGTTCGGGCGATTTGCTGGGCGCCATTAATATGTTGCAGAAGCACACCGACAGTTTCGAAGAGGATGGCGATGCCTTCGCCATGCTGGGGCGCCTGTACTGGCAAACCCAGCAATACCCCGATGCTTCCTCGGCTTTTGAGACCGCGTCTCGTTTGAATCCTGGTGACGAGGATTTGGCCTTCATGGCGGTACTCGCCGCCGGTAAGATACCGGGACCCGCCGGTGCCGGTCGCCAGCTTTCGGCGCTGAAACGGATGGTGGAGAATCATCCCGATAACGCGCAGGCTCAGAAGATGCTCGCCCTGGCGCAGGGTGCTGCCGGGGAGTTGGCGGCAAGCGAAGCGGCCCTTTCAACGTGGGCCGGGCTAACCAATGATCCGAGTGATTTGGAAACGTATCGTGCCGTGGTGAATGCCATGGATGGAGACTACGGGGCTGCCGCCACGGCACTTTCCACGGGCGGCACGGCTTCCGATGCGGCCCGATTGGCCCAAGGCTACCTGGCGAGTCTCGAAGGCAATACCGAAACGGCAACGGCCGTGCTGGCCGGCGCTGTTGCCGATACGAATGACGATGTGGCTGCCGCCCGTCTGGGCTTGCTCTACATGGCGCAAGGTAATTTCGACAAGGCCCTGCCGCTGCTCCGCCCCGAATTAGGAAGCCCTGCGGCCGATAGCGCCCGTTTCTTCTACGCCCTGTGTCTCCAGACGGCAGGGCTTGAAGATGATGCCCTCCTGGACTTTGACCGGTTGGTGTCGGGTGGCGGTGAGTTTGCCGAGGATGCGGCGGTGCAGATGGCGATTATTTATGCCGAGCGCAATCAGCTGGAGCGGGCGGAAGAATCTATTCGAAAAGCCAAGACCTTTGGCACTTCAGCCCGTATTTATACGGTGGAAGGCCAGGTGGCCGCACTTCAGGGCGATTTGACGGTGGCACAGGACTTTTTCCGCAAGGCCATTCAGGAAGAAAATGACTACCCGGCTGCGCACCTTGAGCATGGCCTGGCTTACGTGCGCCGCGGTGCCCTCACGGAAGGCGTCCGAGAGTTGGAACGCTACCTGGAACTGGCCGACGGACAGGTGACGGGTGGCCGCATCAACGAAGTGGGCCTTCTGGTGAAGCAGTTACAGCAAACCTTGGCGCAGAATCAGGGCTGATCGATGCCGGAGACGGCGGCCTGTGCGACCGAAGTACGACAACAAAACGGAGATATTCCGATGATTTTTCGTGTAATGAGTGCCTTGCTCCTGATTTCTCTTACGGTGCCTGCCATGGCGTGGGGCCCCAAGGCCCAACTGGCCATCAGCACCACGGCCATGCACCTCATCTCCAAGGAGGGCAACATCCCCTTGGTCAAAATGGGCGATTCCGTGCGCCGTGGGGCGGCAGAATCCCAGACCGGGCTGCTGGAACTCTACCCGGATATGTTGACCGGGCCTATCCAGGCCATCGAATCGGAAATGCTCTTGCTCAAGGCAGCCCGAGGTAATCGGCTCGACAACTATTTCGCCTACCGAATGGGCGCATTGGGCAAACTCGTTGCCCAGACGACCGCACCCATGAGCACCGTGGACGCCAGTTTTCGCAATCTCTATTACACCGATGTAGAGCGGGCTATCGAGTCCACGGCGGTATCCAATCAGAAGCGGGAAGTCGTTGATCCGCCCGTCTACTTCAGTCGGCGTATCTCGGAGGCCAATGCCAATAACGACGTCATCTTGAAAGAGTATCAGGGCGGCGTTGGGATTTCCGGCGTGGCCGGTTCGCTGTTGAGCGAAGACACCAGCCGCTCGGCGCGGGCGGTGGCCGATGTGTGGATGACCATTCTGACGGATGCTCAGGTGAGCCCCAATGTGTCGCCCGAGATGCTGCGGGACTATGGTCTCCGGGGCATGCAGTTTTACATCAACCGTAAGAATACGGCGGCCATGGATGCCGCGGAGCTCCGCTACGCCGGCCTGGCACAGCCCACACCCGAATCCCTCGTCAAGCTGGGAGACGCCTACTTCAAGGCCGAGTACTATGAGCGGGCCGTGGAGAAATACCAGGTTGCATTGGTCATGGACCCGGACCGCCGCGAAGTCATCGGTAAGATCTCCGACTATTACGTGGACCAGGGAGCCCGCGAGCTGGAGAATGAACGGTTGGAGACCGCGCTGGAGTCCCTGCAGAAAGCCGTGGATGTGAATCCCCTGCACCCCACCGCAGAAGAGAACCGACTGGCCGTTGCCAAGCTCATCGAGGAGCGTGACACCCGTATGGCCGCCAATCAGGCGCTTATCGAACGGGCGGAGCAATTTGGGGCCATGGCAGAAGAAGAGGCCGTTCGCGGACGCCATGTAGAGGCCATCGACCTCATTCGCGAAGCCATGAACACCTACGAAGAGGTGACCGACGAGTTTCCCCTCGAATTCAATCTCCGCGAGCGGGGCCTCAACAAGCTCCGCGAACGCGTCCAGGCCTATAAGCGGGATATTATGGACAACGCCGAAGTCTTCAGCGGCAGCGGCTATGTGCAGGATGTACCCCGTCTGGTCACAGAACACGGCGATGGGCTGGATGAAGCGGGCCTCAAGGCCATTCTGCAAAACGCCTATGACACGGAATACCAGGCGTTGGAACAGATTTACGCTGAAAAACTTAACAACCCGTGATGAGACCTCCGAAGGGCTGAGTCGCCTGCTCTGGTCAGGCCCGCCCGCTGGTCGCCGGTCGTGTTCCGAAGTCCGTCACAGGGTTTGTCCCCAGTCGCTCATTGCAATCTTCTCACCGCCTATAGTATGCTATGGGCGGTTTTTTTACGGGGACGTCAACATCATATCTGTTTGCCCCCGGCTTGTCCGCCGGCCGCTGGGAACTGCGGCCCGCCGACCGCATACTCCGTGTATCGTTATTCAATCGGGGTGTCCGTTCCAAGACGAACTTCGAGAACGCGGCTTCACCCTACGCACCTTATTTCCAAAAGGAGATGGAACCATGCCCGTCGTTGATTTTAAAAAGTATTGCGCTATGCTCGACAAAGCGCAAAAAGAAAACTACGCCTACCCCGCCGTGAACATCACCACGACGGACACGATCAATGCCGCTATCGAAGGCTTTGCGGCCTCCAAGAGTGACGGTATTATCCAGGTTTCCACCGGCGGTGGTGCCCACGCTTCCGGTAACCTGAAAGATATGGTTCTGGGCGCCATTTCCCTCGCCGAGCACACACACCGCGTGGCCGCTGCGTATGACATCAACATCGCGCTGCACACCGACCACTGCCAGCCCGGCAAAGTGGATAGCTTCCTCAAGCCCCTTATCGCCGAGACGGCCCGTCGTCGTGCGGCCGGTCAGCCCAATCTCTTCAACAGCCACATGCTGGATGCCAGCGAGCTGCCGCTGAAAGAGAACATGGAGCTTTCCGTGGAAATGCTGAAGCTCTGCCAGGAGAATGAAATCATCCTCGAAGTGGAAGCCGGTGTGGTTGGCGGTGAAGAAGACGGCGTGAACAATGAAGACACCCCCGCTGAAAAGCTTTACACGACGCCCGAAGACATGGTCGCCGTATATGAAGCCCTCAGCCAGGTAAAAGGCGCCAAGTACATGTTTGCTGCGACCTTCGGCAACGTACACGGGGTATACAAGCCCGGTAACGTGAAGCTGACCCCGGTCATTCTGAAGAACGGCCAGGACGCCGTTATCGCCAAGTACGGTGAAGATGCCCGCTTCTGGCTCGTGTTCCACGGCGGTTCCGGCTCCACCGAAGCTGAGCTGCGTGAGACCCTCGAGTATGGTGTCATCAAGATGAACATCGACACCGACACCCAGTACGCCTTCACCCGTCCCGTGGTGGAACACATGTTCCACAACTACGATAAGGTCCTCAAGGTCGAAGGCGAAGTCGGCAGCAAGAGCGAATACGATCCCCGCGCCTGGCTGAAAAAGGGCCGCGCCAACATGGCCGCCCGTATCTCCCAGGCCTGCGACGACCTCTGCAGCACCGGAAAGACCATGGGCCGGTAGTTTTCGCTACTCTCCCATTTTGTGCGTGACTGCGGTATAATACCCAGAACGCGCAGTAAACCCATCTAATCTGCGCGACCACCTGAATCCAGGTGGTCGCCTTTCTCATTTCGGGAGCTTTCTCATCATGGATATCATTGTTGCCAAACCCCGCGGCTTTTGCGCCGGTGTTGAGCGTGCCATCAAATGTGTGGAGCAGGCCCTGGAGCGCTATGGTGCCCCGGTCTATGTGCTCAACAACATCGTGCACAACGCCCACGTGGTCAATGAACTCCAAGAGCAGGGCGCGGTCTTCGTAAAAGATCTGGACGACGTGCCCGAGGGCGCCCATCTCCTCTTCAGCGCCCATGGTGTGAGCCCCGAGCGCTGGGAACAGGCCAAGCGGCTCAACCACGAAGTGATCGATGCCACCTGTCCCCTCGTGGAAAAGGTGCACTATGAAGCCCGACGTTTTGCCAAGAAGGGCTACTCTATTATCCTCATTGGCGAAGAAGGCCACGATGAAACGGTGGGCACCATGGGGCAGGCCCCCGAGCACATTATCCTCGTGACCACCAAGGAAGATGTGGACAGCCTGGAAGTGCCCGACCCCGACAATCTCTCCTATATCACCCAGACGACCTTGAGCGTGGATGACTGCCAGGTCATCATCGATGCGCTGAAGGCCAAGTTCCCCAATATTATGCAGCCCCCCCGGGAAGACATCTGCTACGCCACCACCAACCGTCAGGCCGCGGTGAATGCCCTGGCCATGGAAGTGGATCTTGTGTTGGTCGTGGGCGACCAGGAAAGCGCCAACTCGGCCCGCCTGGCGGAGATTGCCCGGAGTAAAGGGAAAGAGGCCCACCTCATTCTGGATGCCAGCTACATCCAGGAAGAGTGGCTCGAAGGCGTTGAGCGCGTGCTGCTGACCTCTGGTGCCTCCGTGGCTGATAAGCACGTTCAGGGTGTTATTGCCTTCCTCGAAGACCGGGAACCCTGCACCGTCGCCGAGCGCGAGTTGGTGGAAGAAAACGTCTACTTCCGGCTCCCCGCCGCGATTGCCTAGTCGGAGCCCGCGGTCGCCTCAATCTGGACTGTCATGGCATTGGCACACATGCTCCGCGGATTTCCGACAGAACTCCCCTCCTTGGAGGGGCAGGGGGCGGGTCAAGGCACCAAGGGCGTTGCAAACCCACTATTCGTTCTCGTGACATTGCTGCCACAGTGCCAGCATAAGGAGGGCAAAGAGCCGGTAACCGTGGTCTCGTTTTCCCGATTGGTGGGCTTCCAGCATGGCCCGGATTCCTTCACCGCGGAGGTAGGGCAGCGCGTCGCGGGATAAGAGCGTGTCGTGGACCAACTCCTTCCAGGGGCCGGCGATCCAATGGGACACGGGGGAGTTAAAGCCCGCTTTCTTTCGACGGATAACCCCGTCAGGCACCTGACCTCGGGACACGCGCCGCATAATATGTTTGCCACGAAGGCCTCGTAATTTTTCTGAGGGCGCAAGGCCCGCACAAAACTCCACCAGGCGATGATCAAGGAAGGGACTGCGCACTTCCAGGCCATGGGCCATGCTCGCCCGGTCCACCTTCACCAGGATATCGCTCGCCAGCCAGGTCCTGTAGTCCACGTAGAGCATACGGTCCAGGGGATTGAGTGTGGGTACGGCGTCGTAGGCCGTGCGAAAGGGTGCGAGGGCGTCGAAGTCGGCCAGCGGCAGGTCAGGGGAGACCAGGGCGCGAAGTTCCTCTTCCGACTGGAGCATGCGCCACCAGCCATGGGCGTCACAGGCGTTGCGATGAGCGCCCCCCAGAAATTGTTTCAGCTTGAAGAGGGGCCCCACCTTGCTGCGCTGGTCCGGCAATTGCATGGTCAGGGCGCGTGCAACCGCCAACAGGGGCTTGGGGACCCCATGGAAAACTCGGTGCAGTCGGTCGGCCGCATGGGTTGTGTAGCCCGCGAGTAATTCGTCGCCCCCATCGCCCGAGAGCGCCACCGTGAGATGTTGGCGGGCCTCACGACACAATACGTAGGTGGGGAGTATAGAGGTGTCGGCGAAGGGCTCGTCCAAGTGGCGGGCTACTTCCAACAGCAAGGCCGGGTCCTCACAGGTGACCGTGGCGTCATGGTGGGTGGTTCCAAGTTCCTCGGCCACGAGTTGGGCCCAGGGCAGTTCGCTATAACTGCGCTCCTCAAAACCCATGCTGAAGGTTTTCAAGGGGCTCCGCTGTGCCAGCATGCGCGCGCAGATTAAACTCGAGTCGAGCCCACCACTGAGGAAGGCCCCAAGGGGTACCTCACTTTCCAGTCGGTCGCCCACCGCCTGATCGAGGATCTGATTGAATTCCTCGGCCGCCTTGAGCATCACGCAGTTCTGCACGCGGAGGTCGGAGAGCGGCTGGTCGGTGCCGTTGTGCAGCCACATGCGCATGGCGACGTGATCCTTGTGGGGGACGACGTGGGAGCCGAAGCGAATGCCGTTCGGCAGCGTCCGCTCGATCCGCAGCGAACCGTCGTC
>JAUIMA010000214.1 GCA_030432675.1 Candidatus Hydrogenedentota bacterium
TCCCCTTCCCCTTTCCCTTCCCCTTCACCTTCACCTTCACCGCCCGGATCAATATAGGTCCCAAACGCCGAGCTGTTGCCCGCTGGGTCGGTCACGGTGGCCGTAATGTTCATCCCGTCGTAGGCTTCCAGATTGGCCGTACTCGAGAAATCGCCGACTTCGTCGCTCATTACGTGGGTGATAAAGACTCCGCCTTCGTCCTCCTCGTCGGCATAAAGCTCCACACGCGAATTGGGTTGTGCCGTGCCGGTGGCCGTCCCCGCTTCCGCAAAGAACGGTGCGGGAATGCGCTCCTGGGCAAGACCATCCAGGAAGATGCCCGCCCCCCCATTACTCCAGATAAGATTTTGCCGCAGCGTGTTGTAGAAAGAGCCTTCCGATTCAATGACAATTCCATGGCCACCGTTGGCCGCTATTTCATTGTGCGCTTCGCCATCAATCGTCGTGCCCACCTGATTCTGTCGGGCGTCGGTGCGAATGGTGATACCCGCCCCGCTATTACCCAGGGCTGCCATACCATCTTGGCTGATGCCGATATGATTTCCCTGAATGGTATTCATCCCCGTCCCGAAGCCTTCGAGGCGGATCCCGTCCATTCCGTTTCCGCCTACGACGTTGCCATCCGCTTCCATGGTGCCGCCAATGAGGTTGGAAGAGGCTCCCTCGCCCAGAAGAATGCCGTGGCCGCCGTTGGGCAGGGGCGTCGCGCCGTCGGTACCCACAAGACTGTTACGAATCTGGTTGTTAAGAGCGGAAGTGCCCTGAAGGTGGATGCCATGCTCGGGGAATGCCACGACCGTCATGCCCTCCACCGTATTTCGGGGAGATTGAATCGTAATGCCACTGCCCGTGTCCACGAGGAGGGAGCCATCCAATACAATGGTCCGATTGCCGAGGAGGTCGCGAAGCCGATGACGTTGTGGCAGGGGCTGTTGCTGGTGGCCTCAATCGCTTCGCGGAGGGAAACGCCATTGGTGCCGGGATTGTCCAGGAGGAAGGCCACGGAACGGCTGTCGCCCCCGTCTTCTTCGTCACTCAGGGTGGTTACGGTGATGTGTTCGTTGTCGGGCGTGGCCTCGGTGTCATTGGCATGGAGGACCGCCAGCGAGAGCACCGTTTCCCACCCTTCGGGACGCGTTCCAAACCAGTCGTAGCCCAGAAAGAGTACATGGCCACTACCGAAAGTAAAGGTGACTACGGTTGCGTTGCGGCCATTGCCATAGATGGTGACGGCATTGGGGGGAAGGCGGCGATCGACCATTCCCCATGTAAGCGAAGGGTCGTTCAGGGTTTCGGGGCCGTCCAGAAAACGCGGGGGCAACAGCGGTTCTTCATCATTCAGGAAGGTGACCGTGGGTTGCTCGAAGCCCCCCGCATCAAAGCCGAAGACATCCTTCAGGAAATCCGTGGCGAAGGGGCTTCCCATGATGATCAGGCCTCCGCCGTGGCATACGAAGTCGGCCAGGACCACTGCCGCATCGCTGTCAATGGCTGCGGTCAGGTCCATATCCAACTCCGGAATGGCCAGAATATCGTTGGTGCCCAGCGCCGTGGAAAAATCGTCTGCGTCAACGCCTTCGAAGGTCGACACGGTGTGGCCATGCATTTCCAGCGACGTCTTGAGATTCAGTGCTTCGCCCGCCCCGCCGTGGATGTTGATTTCAGTCGTAGTATCCACGTACACGCTGTCGTAAAACAGGGCGATGGGTATATCGGGTGTTTGCCCTGGGGCCGACGCCACGGCCCCGAGCCAGCAGATCAAAACGCTCCATCTGATAGAAAGTGTAAACTTCACAAACGGCGACCCCTTTCCTTACACGAATGGTACGCCATTTTGACGGAAAGGTAAACATCGGTGGGAGCGGGGCAGAATGTCCCCTGAAACCGGACAACGCACCCAGGCGGGGTGAGCCGGGTGCGTTGTCGCGTGAGTTGCTTCAGGGAGAGAGCGACTGAAGCAATTAGAGCAGAATTCGTTTGCGGCTCAACACGAGGCCGCCAAGTCCAAGAGCCATGAGGGTGGCGGTCGCCGGCTCAGGGACGGGGGACGGTGCGAGGGGTCCAGACGTCATGGATGGGCTGGAGACGTTTCCCAGGACGTCAAGCTGATAAAAGGCGTCGAAACTAAAGGGATCGGCTTTGGAGAATGTGCTTATGTTGAAGCCGGAGATCCGTTCGTTGTTCATTCCAGAGCGGGCCTCTTCGGCAGACAGATAGTATTGGCCGATGGCCAGCGTATAGGTACCGGAGGCGACGAAGGTGTGGCTCAGGAAGGAATCGAGCCACAAGCCGTCATCGTCATTCATGGCCAACTCGGTCCCGGCATCGTCGAAAAGATAAATCGTCGTGTCGAGGAAACTCAGCGTCCCGTCGCTGTTCAAATCGACGAATAATTCAAAGGCGAGGAGGTCAAAGGTCACGGTTTCACCGGCTTCTACATAGAATTGGAAGCTGTCCACCGTGCTGTAGTCACCAACACTCCAGTCGCCGCTGCTATCGGCATCGATGTTGTGGAGCGCTCCGGTCAGGGATAATGCCGATGAAGTTCCGGCAGTGGCAATGGCAAAAAGAAGGACAAGGTAGTTTCGTAGCTGTTTGGTTGCGGTGTTCACGAGAGGATACTCCTGGGGTATGGGCTATTTGTGGGTTGGAGATGGCGGGATAACCATCATCCCCGGCTGCCGCCGATAGGAGGATAGAGCAAGAGGGATGCCAAGTTGGGAATTGGGCGCTTTCTGCCCGGAAAGACGCGCTGCACGAACACGGTTTCCGCGAAAACTTCGTCGTGTCGGAGACCCATTGGTCGAAGTTAATCGTAGTATGCACAGTACTTGCCGCATCGGAAAGAAGGTATAGTATAGAAATGGCGTAAAGTGAGATGTTTCGGGGGTAAAACATTCGAGCCAGAATGAACTGGGTTTGCAATGGGGGGTATGGCGCTGAAGGCATCCCATAAAATGTGCAGAGGTTACCGCAGGGTAGGATTGGGTCGCCATTCCTCACCGAACGGACATCTTCCGCTAACGGACCGAAGACGGCCAGGGGCGACTCTTCCGTCACGCTCCCCGGGAAAAAAAATAAACCCCACCGCGCCGCGAAGGGTCGGTGGGGTGACAGCGATGTGCGTGGGGGGCTAATAATCAGGGGCGCAAGAGAGCCAGCAATTCCGGATCGGCATTTTCGTCGTCCGCGTATTCATAACAATCCTGGCCGTCGTAGTTCTGGATGGTGGGGTCGGCGCCCTTGGCGAGCAGTAGTTCGACAACATTCTTGCGGTTATAGGCACCGGCAATATGGAGTATGGTGTTACCCGTGTTGTCCTGGGTGGTCAGTATTTCCGGGTACTCATTGAGGTACCGCTCCAAGGTTGCCACATCGCCTCCCTGGGTGGCGTAGACGATGGCGTCGATACCGTCCAGCTCGGGGGGCGTGATGG
The DNA here is from genome assembly GCA_030432675.1 of Candidatus Hydrogenedentota bacterium. Taxonomy (GTDB): domain Bacteria; phylum Hydrogenedentota; class Hydrogenedentia; order Hydrogenedentales; family JAEUWI01; genus JAEUWI01. Next base: position 3,437 of record JAUIMA010000214.1, read on the forward strand.
CAACGCCCGATTGGGAATCGGTAGAAGCAGAACATCCAATGATGAGCACACTGAGAAGAGGTAAGAGGAAAATACGAAAGCGGTTCATTGTTGGGATCCTTTATCACGCTTCAGCCACGTTGAAGTTTTCCGATGGGAAATTGGGTAGACGGTGGCCGCGCGGTTTGGCGACACATATAAACAGGCAGTCCAGATAACCATCTGAACTGCCTGTATCTACTTGTGGATTACAGATTCCATCCCGTGCATTGGGGTGGAAAAACGGCTTACCAGACGTTCGTTACGTTCGCCATGAAGTCGTTAGCCGGTGCAGCACCGGGGTATTTCTGCCAGGACACGTGTCCGTCGGCATAAAGCACGTTGCTACCACCGGGAAGGTGGAAGAATTTGATGGAGTCGCCATCCCATTCGGCCTTATCCCACATGATGAACATGGTGCTCTGAGCTTCTGCGGAAGCAGCCGGGTTGTTGATGTCGGTAATGGCGAAACGCTCAATACCTTCACGGAGACGCATCACGTCACCGCCGCCGCCGAGTCCGACGATCTGGAGGTAGTCCCAGGACTTCACGCCGCTGCCCACCGGATATTCGGTCTGGCTGTCGTCGGGAAGGCGGGGCGTGCCGCGCTTGTTCTGGATACGGTCCTGGGCGTAGGCGTAGATGGCAGCCTGGTTGATGCCGATGTTGTCATCGCGCTTCGCAGCAGCTTCCGTCCACGTGCCCGCACGGGGAACCTGGTTCAGGTGAATGTCGGCGGCAAACATGGCCGTGACGACTTCGTGCTCGTTGGTGGCGGCATAGCCGAAGTAGGTGTAAGCCCGATCTTCGAATTTACCGGGGCACAGACCACCTTCGGGGCTGTACCAGCCCTGACCCGGGTCGAGGGAGGAGGCCAGATATTCCGAAGCCAGACGGCGACGGTTAGAGGGACAGAAGGAGATATTCATGTCCGTGATGTATTCGGGGTAGGTCAGGTTCGCATCCGGAATGGCCAGGATGTCACCTACGCCTGCCGTGGCCGAAAAGGCGTCGAAGGAGCCCTGTGCGGACGTGCATTCATGCTTCGGGCTGGTGCCGATACCGGCGGGGGGGAAATTACCACCCTTGGACTCGTTGGAGTACATTTTGCACACCAGGCCCCACTGTTTCAGGTTGTTGGCGCAGCTCGCACGACGGGCTGCTTCACGGGCGCGGGCCAGTGCGGGCAGCAGGATAGCGGCCAGAATGCCGATGATGGCGATTACCACCAACAACTCAATGAGGGTAAAACCCTTCTTATTCGTATTACTACCTAACAAATCCATAACCTATACATCCTCGTTTGCAGGGGCATCGCCCCTATATGTATTGCGATTAATGATTGGGGGCGCGTGGAAATCGGCGGATCGCCGGAGCCAACCCCAGGGTGCGCATTACCTGCGGGAGCAGATACCCTGTAAGTCGCTTTCCTTCGCGAGAAGTCCCCATTACTGCGTTATAAATTGGTATGTACTACGTGGTCCTTAGTCCCTCCTCCCAAATGGTCTTGCGTCGCATATTCTCTTCGAATCGACTGGACGCACAAGGGGGCCAGCCATAATGGTTCCATAATGGTGGTTGATTCGGAGAGAAGTACTGCCTTGCACCCTTGTCCGCATACTACAATGAGCCGAAGCTCTTCCTTATCATCACATGGTGCCCCTCAATTGTCAAGAAAAATATAATAAACCTATAATATGTATTAAAACTCCCGCTAACAGAGGGTGCTTCGTGCGAAGTAAAGGCGGTGAAATAGAAAAACAGCCTCCCGGCACCACGGGGGTGCCTGACGAGACTGTAATGGCCTTCGGGCGAACGCAATTAGATCGAGTACGTTCCAATCCGAAGGTAGGAATCTAGTGCACGCCTTCGAAAGGCCAACTGAACCGCGTGCTTGTAACGTGTCCTATGGTCGGAGCAATGCCAGGAGTTCCGGGTCCGCATTTTCGTCGTCGGCATACTCGTAGCAATTCTGGCCGTCATAGTTCTGAACGGTCGGATCGGCGCCCTTCGCGAGGAGCAGCTCCACCACGTTCATCCGGTTGTAGGCACCGGCGATGTGGAGAAGGGTGTTTCCCGTGTTGTCCTGGACGGTCAACACCTCGGGGAATTCATTCAGGTATCGTTCCAGCGTGGCCGTGTCGCCCCCTTGCGTGGCATAAACAATGGCCTGAATGCCATCAAGTTCCGGGGGGGTGACCGCTACGCCCGACTGGGAGTCTGTAGAGGCGGAGCAGCCCAGGATAGTCAGGGCTAATAAGGGGATGACCAAGGTTCGGGCGAGAGACATAGTTGAATCCTTCTACAATAGTAATTTTGCTGGTGCTCCAGAAAGGGCAGGGTTCGCGCGCACCGAAGCCAGCAGCGTTCCGGAGAAATGAAAGCAGGCAGTCCAGATGAGCACCTGAACTGCCTGCATGTCGTTGTGACTAACGAAATTTAACCCGCAACGCGGGTGTCAAGAGTGACTTACCAGACGTTTGTTACATTGGCCATGAAGTCATTGGCCGGTGCCGCACCGGGAAATTTCTGCCAGGATACGTGTCCATCGGCATAGAGCACGTTGCTGCCACCGGGAAGGTGGAAGAACTTGATGGAGTTTCCATCCCATTCAGCCTTGTCCCACATGATGAACATGGTACTCTGTGCTTCCGCAGAAGCAGCCGGGTTGTTGATGTCGGTAATGGCGAAACGCTCAATACCTTCACGGAGGCGCATCACGTCACCGCCGCCGCCGAGTCCGACAATCTGGAGGTAGTCCCAGGACTTCACGCCACTACCCACCGGATATTCGGTTTGGCTGTCATCGGGAAGGCGGGGGGTACCCCGCTTGTTCTGGATGCGTTCCTGCGCATAGGCATAGACAGACGCGGCGTTGAACCCAATATTGTCGTCACGTTTTGCAGCGGCCTGCGCCCACGTACCGAAGCGCGTGGTATCCGAACCGGGGGTTGTGGTCTGGTTCAGGTGAATGTCGGCGGCAAACATGGCTGTGACGACTTCGTGCTCGTTGGTAGCGGCATAGCCGAAGTAGGTGTAGGCCCGATCTTCGAATTTACCGGGGCACAGACCACCTTCGGGGCTGTACCAGCCTTGCCCGGGATCCAGGGAGGAGTCCAGGTATTCCGGTGCCAGTCGACGACGGTTCGAGGGGCAGAATGCGATGTACATATCCGAGATGTATTCCGGATAGGTCAGGTTGCCATCAGGGATGGCCAGGATGTCGCCCACGTTGGTCGTGGCCTGGTTGGCGAAGGATTCAAAAGGACCCTGCGCCGATGTGCATACGTGCTTGGGGCTCGTTCCGAGTCCGGCGGGGGGAAACAATCCGCCTTTGGACTCGTTGGAGTACATTTTGCACACCAGGCCCCACTGTTTCAGGTTGTTGGCGCAACTGGCGCGACGGGCCGCTTCCCGGGCACGGGCCAGTGCGGGCAGCAGAATGGCCGCCAGAATGCCGATGATGGCGATAACCACCAGCAACTCGATTAAGGTAAACCCTTTTTGCTGCCTATTATGGCTTGTCATTTTCATAACCCTTATTCCTCTTTGTAGTAGATTTATAAATAGTAATCCAGAATGAATATGAGGGTACCAAATTGGTTTCTTGATGCTCGCAGCCAGGTGCGCATTATCGGTCAACGACCTATACCTGACCACACATCCCAGGGGTGGAGAACCCCATGACCAATCCTTGGCAACAGTAGAATAGTCCGGCAATCCCTCCTTCTGCGTCCCGAGTCCGTCGAATGGGTGCCGACGCCGCAAAGAAAGACAAGATGATAATTGCGGAACGATGCTATCTCATTCAACGGTACTCAACTCGTGTGAGATGTAAATAAGACGTTACATAGCTGCAACAATTCCATAATCACATGGCATTCGCTGTTTGTCAAGAAAAATATCGGAAATCAATTATAGGTAGAAAGAGAGGGCTTGGAGGGGGGCTTGGGCGCCTAATGCCCCCCGTGAGAGCGCGGGGCTTCGTCCTCTTCCAGGAAGTAGTTATAGGTCCGCGCCTCTTCTCCTTCGATGACTTCCCAGGCGTCGTTGGCGTCGATGGCGGCGATAAGGCGGGTCCGCAATTGCTCGTCCGAGATCATCTGAGCGAGGCTGGCCATCACTTCCAGGTGCTCCCGATCGTGCCCCTCCGGTGTGACCACCAACATCATGATGTGCACGGGGGCACCATCCAGCGCGTGAAAGTCCACCCCATCCCGGCAGATGCCCAACACACCCTGAATCCGGTTGCCCCGCTTGACCCGGCCATGGGGTATTGCCGCACCGTGGCCCACGGCCGTGGTGAGCTCCCGTTCCCGCTCTTCTATGGTCTTATAGAGCAGGTCGTGATCTTCCGCAGGGACCCGGTGGGTTCGAAGGTAGAAGTCCGTGAGTTTCCGGAGTACGTCCCACTTATCGTTCCCTTCGATGCCAACGAGGATAAATTCTTCCTGGAGGAATTCGATAAGGCGGCGTCGATCTTTGTTTACCTCCTGGGCTCGTTGGAGTGCCATGCGGGTAAAGAGGGGGCCCACAATCTCATTGACCGTAACCGCCCCCAGCACCAGCGTGGTAATCAATGCGGTCACCTGTTCCGGAATGTTGGGGTCGTTGTTAAGTACGAAGACCAGTCCGATGGCCACCCCAGCCTGGGGCACGAGGCCGAGGCCCGCATTCGTCCAGATCCGGCGGGAAGAGCGGGACAAAATGCCGCCCAGGCTCGCGCCAACAAACTTTCCGATGAAACGGGCAATGAGATAGACCGCGCATAGGGCACCGGCTTCTGCGATGGTATCCAGGTGGAGGGAAACACCGGCCAAGGTAAAGAAGCAAATGAATAGGAGCAATTCGATCGGTTCCAGCGCGCGGGTCTGGCGGGCGGCCTCCCGAGAGGCATTGCCCAGATAGACGCCGAAGAACAAACTGGTCATAAGGAAGCTCAGATCGAAATAGCTTGAGAGGCCCACGCTTAGAAGAATGGCGATAAATACGGCGCTGAAATCGTGCACGTTCTGACGGTGGACCAGGCGCTCGGTGGCCATGCCCAATCCAATGCCGAGAATAAAGGCCCCGCAAAACTGATAGGCCGTGTGGACGAGGGCGTAGAGGAGCGAGCCGGAGCCGCTGCCGTAGATGTCGGCCATGAGGGCACTGGAGAAGGCGAAGAGCATGATGCAGAGCATATTGTCGAGGGCCACCACCGACAAGAGTGTTTTGACAAAGGGGCCCTTAGAGCGGGTTTCACGGACGAGAGCGATGGTGGTTGCGGGCGCCGTCGCGGCGGCAATACAGCCCAGGACAAAGGCCGTGGGCCAATCGGCACCCACCAGCCGGGAAGCCAGGGTAACAAGGATGACGGCACCCAGTACTTCGCACAGGGCAATGGTGATGATGCGTCGAAGGGCATTGTGGATGCTCTGGTAGGAAAGCTGGCTACCCACTGCCACGGTGATGAGGCCCATGGCAAAGCTGGAAAGGGGTTTGAGGGCATCCGCCACGTCGACGCCACCAAAGATGTCCAGAAAGGCCGGGCCAATGACCACGCCCGCCAGGATGTTCCCCGTGATGGAGGGTACCCGTGCCAGCCGGGCAAGCCACCCGCCGGCGAGACCAACGATTAAGATAATACTGAGTACCAGCAACGGCTCCATCGGGCCGCCGAAGGGCAATTGTTGCGTAAACCAATCAATCGACATGCAATAGGTAATTCCCGTCTCTCTCCCAAATGACAAGGGCACAGTTTAACACGGGAACATGGAGGGACCCTAAATCACCAAAACCTAACGCGCGACTGCTATACTGAGCGACCATGAAGCCCGAGACAGGACAACCCCATGAAGGATATCTACGACATGAGAACGAGAATCTGCGCAACCACCCTCCTTATGGCCCTCGTCGCCACCCTGCAAAGCGCGGTGGCTGCGCCGCCAAGCCCCTTCGAGGTGGTGCTGGTTCCCGATACGCAAAACTACTCCGAGAAGTTCCCCGATACCTACCTGGCCCAGACCACCTGGATTCGGGACAACGCCAAAGCGCGGAACATCAAATTCGCCATCCATCTCGGGGATATTGTTCAGACGGCGGCGGTCGATGACGAGTGGAAGGTCGCCGATGCGGCCCAGCGCATTCTCGAAGGGCACGTGCCCTACAGTGTGGTTCCCGGAAATCATGACCTCGATGTGAAAGACGGCACCCTGACACGGGGAGTCGCCAAGTATCACGCGTATTTTCCGCCCAGTCGTTTCGAGAAGTTTCCCTGGTACGGCGGTCACATGGGGGAAGACAATGCCAACAATTACGCCTATTTTGAGCAGGACGGTCTGAAGTTTATGGTGCTCAGCTTCGCCTTCGCCCCAACCGACGAAATGTTGGCCTGGGCGGCCGGTGTCATCGCCGAGCATCCGGACCACCGGGTCATTATCGCCACCCACTACTACATGCGTCCCACGGGGCGCGGAAAGGGTGGCACCTACGGACTT
>JAUIMA010000215.1 GCA_030432675.1 Candidatus Hydrogenedentota bacterium
TTCCGCTACGCTCCATGCACACGAAACCTCGTGTGGCTCGGCATCGCGTGGCACGGGTGGTGGCTCGTTGTTGCTCTTGGTTTTGTCGGGGCGCTCCGCCGCGTTCGCTTGAACTCTCCGGCGGCGCGACTTCGACTTTCGTTCCTCGGGAGGACGCCCGATTACGAGCATCTGTTTTAGCCTCCATTCCACTACGCTCCATGCACACGAAACCTCGTGTGGCTCGGCATCGCGTGGCACGGGTGGATCGCCATGTGAGCAAAGCATTCTATATAGAAATCGCGCGGCGTCCTTTGAGGGGACACCGCGCGATGGGTTTTCTACTTTATTTACGGCCGGCGATTACTTGCCGAGTTCGTGGTACTCCTGAAGGGAGGTGATGGATACATCCCCTTCTTTCAGGGCGCGAATGGCCATGACCGCAGCCCGGGCTGCGGCCAGGGTGGTCATGGTGGGGATGTTGTTTTCCAAGGCCGTCCGGCGGATGGCCCGCTCGTCAAACTTGGATTCGGCACCAAGGGGTGTGTTGATAATCCAGTCCACTTCATCGTTGATGATATGGTCGACGATGTTGGGGCGCCCTTCGCCGACCTTGTAGACTTCCTGAACTTCGATGCCTTCTTTGCGCAGTACGACGGCGGTACCGTCGGTGGCCAGGAACTTGAAGCCCAAATCGGCGAGGTCTTTGGCGAGGGTGCCGATTTTCGTCTTGTCGCGCTTATTGAGGCTGATGAACACCGTCCCACTCAGGGGCACGCTGTTGCCTGCGGCAATCTGACTCTTGGCGAAGGCCAGTCCCATGTTTTTGTCAATGCCCATCACCTCGCCGGTGCTGCGCATTTCCGGTCCGAGCAGGGTGTCGACACCGGGGAATTTGATGAAGGGCAGGACCACTTCCTTGGCGGAGGTATACTGGGGTACGGGGTCTTCGGTGAAGCCCAGTTCCTTCAGCGTCTTTCCGGCCATCACCTGTGCCGCCAATTTCGCCAGGGGAACACCAATCGACTTGCTGACGAAGGGAACAGTCCGGCTGGCCCGGGGATTCACTTCGATGAGGAAGATGTCATTGTCCCGGATAGCGAACTGGATGTTCATAAGTCCGATGACATTGAGTTCCAGTGCCAATGCGCGGGTCTGCTCTTTCACCCGCTCGATGATCGCATCGTCGAGATCGTAGGGCGGGAGGATACAGGCGCTGTCACCGGAGTGGATACCGGCCTCTTCAATGTGTTGCATGATACCGGCGACCACGACGGTTTCCCCATCGCTGATGGCGTCCACATCGAGCTCCACGGCACTTTCCAGGAATTTATCGATGAGGATGGGCGCCTCGGGCGAGGCTTCCACGGCATAGGTCATGTAGCGGTTGAGGGAGTCCCGGTCATAGACGATTTCCATGGCGCGGCCGCCCAAGACGAAAGAGGGGCGCACGACCACCGGGTACCCGATGGACTCGGCGATTTCCGCAGCTTCTTCGAAGGAGACGGCGGTCTCGTTGGCCGGCTGGAGCAGGTTGAGCTTTTCAACCACATCGCGGAAGCGCTTCCGGTCTTCGGCGCGGGCGATGCTGTCGGGCGAGGTACCGATAATGGGGGCACCGGCCGCCTCAAGGCGCTCGGCCAGATTCAGGGGGGTCTGGCCGCCATATTGGACGATAACACCCTTGGGCTTGACCCGGTCGATGATGTTCATTACGTCTTCGAAGGTAACCGGCTCGAAGAAGAGGCTGTCGGAGGTGTCATAGTCGGTCGACACCGTCTCGGGGTTACAGTTGACCATGATGGTCTCATAGCCGTCCTCTTTCAGGGCGAAGGCTGCGTGGACGCAGCAGTAGTCGAACTCGATGCCCTGGCCGATACGGTTGGGTCCACCACCGAGGATGATAATGCGCTCTTTGTCGCTGCCTGTGTATTCATCTTCATCGCCGTAGGACGAGTAGTAATAAGGCGTGTAGGCTTCGAACTCGGCTGCGCAGGTATCCACCAGGCGATAGCAGGGGAAGATACCGTGTTTCTTGCGCTTGGCCCGGATGGCGTCATCGCTCTTGTTCCAGAGTCGTGCCAGCTGGTGATCGGAAAATCCAAACTGCTTGGCACGGCGCAATACGGCCGGATCGTCGGGGCTGTCGGTTGCCATGGCCTGATAGAGATCGACGATCTCTTTCATCTGGCGCACAAACCAGCGGTCAATCCAGGTGGCCTTGTGGACCTCTTCCACCGTGGCTCCCAGGCGCAGGGCCTCGGCAATGTGGCCCATGCGGCCCGGCGTGGGTTTGCGCATGGCTTTCAGCAGGGCCTTTTTCTCCACGTCGCTGTCGGGCTCGCTGGTAAGGGGCTTCACGCCGCCGTCACCCACAAATCCGGAGCGACCGACCTCGAGGCCGCGCAGGGCCTTCTGGAGGGATTCCTTGAAGGTGCGCCCGATGGACATGGTCTCGCCCACACTCTTCATCTGCACGCCCAGGTTGGGCTCCGAGCCGGGGAACTTTTCAAAGGCCCAGCGGGGGATTTTCGTGACGACATAGTCGATGGTCGGCTCGAAGGATGCGGGGGTTTCGCGGGTAATATCGTTGCGAATCTCATCGAGGGAATAGCCCACGGCGAGCTTGGCCGCGATCTTGGCAATGGGGAAGCCCGTGGCTTTGGAGGCGAGTGCCGAGCTGCGGCTCACCCGGGGATTCATCTCGATGACGATCATGCGGCCTGACTTGGGATCCACGGCAAACTGCACGTTGGAGCCGCCGGTGTCGACGCCAATCTCGCGGATAATGGCCACGGCGGCATCGCGCATGACCTGGTATTCTTTGTCGGTGAGGGTCTGAGCGGGGGCGACGGTAATGCTGTCCCCCGTATGGACGCCCATGGCATCCACGTTTTCAATGGAACAGATGATAACGACGTTATCTTTCATGTCCCGCATGACTTCCAGCTCGTATTCTTTCCAACCGATGATGGACTCTTCGATGAGCACTTCGGTCACGGGGCTGGCTTCGAGTCCATATTGGACGGCGGCTTCATACTCGTCTTTGTTGAAGGCGAGACCGGCACCGGAGCCACCGAGGGTGTAGGCGGGTCGAATAACGGCCGCGTAGTTGACTTCCTTACCGAACTCGCGGGCCTCTTCCAGGTTGTGCACGACTTCGCTGCGGGGCACATCGAGGCCGATCTTGATCATGGCCTCTTTGAATTCACCCCGGTCTTCCGCCTTGCGAATAGCGGGTAATTTGGCACCAATCAGCTCGCAATCATATTTTTCGAGAATGCCCGCCTCGGCCAGATTGACGGCGAGATTGAGTCCGGTCTGCCCACCGACTGTCGGCAAGACGGCATCGGGACGCTCCTTGGCGATGACGCGCTCCAGAAACTCGACCGTGAGCGGCTCGATATAGACGCGGTCAGCCGTTTCCGGGTCGGTCATGATGGTCGCCGGATTGCTATTGGCCAATACGACGGTGTATCCCTCCTCCCGCAGGGCCTTACAGGCCTGGGTGCCGGAGTAGTCGAACTCACAGGCTTGGCCGATAACAATCGGCCCGGATCCAATTAGCAAAATCTTCTTAATGTCTGTTCTCTTTGGCATGGCACACTTCGAGTTCGTTGGGTTAGTCCTTCGCACGGGGCGAAGGCGGCTCCTGGCAACACGGGTTGATGAAGAAAGGGAATTAAGACGTTCGCAGTCCGTCTGAAAGGGGGATTAATAGGTGATTTCCAGAACCGTCAGACGAAGTTCGCCCGCAGGAACGGTTGCGGTGGCTTCTTCGCCCACGGCCTTACCGAGGATGGCCTTGCCCACAGGGGATGCCGTGGAAATTTTGCCATTGGCCATATCGGCCTCCACCGGACTGACGAGGGTGTAGGTCAGCTCTTTTTTGGTCTTGGCATTCAGCACGCGCACGGAAGCCCCCATGTAGGCCCGACTGGTGTCGATGTCCTGCTCTTCGAGAATAGCCGCCCGGGAAATTTTGTCTTCCACGTCGGAGATTTTGGCATGGAGCATGGCCTGCTCTTCTTTGGCCGAGTGATACTCCGCGTTTTCCTTTAAGTCACCCAGTGAGCGGGCGTGCTCAATCGCATCCGCCACCTTCATCCGGCGCTGGTTCATTTCGACCAGATCTGCCTTAAGCTTCTCCAGGCCCTCGCGGGAAACGTAGATTTTTTCCATGGTGCTTTATCCAACCGGTTCACTTCATGCAACAGATGACGACCCGAGGGGGACAGGTCTCCCCCCAGCCCTGGACCGGGCGGGTCGTGCTAAACGTGCTAAGTATAGCAGAGGAACGCGGGATCGTTAAATATTCCCGGAAAGGGAAGGGTATAAACCGCTATTTCCAAAGGCATTGCGACGTTGGAGCCCCCCAAAACTTGCATGGGAAAACCCAAAAAACTATAATATGTCACCCGGAGCGGCGGGCGCCTTCGGGGTCGGGGCACGATTTCATGGTTCAAACCTCTTGGAACGCATAATGAGCAGCCACCATCGTATATCCAAAGGCCTTTCCTTCGACGACGTCCTTCTGCGGCCGGCACGATCCAACGTGCTCCCCCGGGATGTGAATCTGGAAACTCAGTTGACGCGCAACATCCGCCTCAACATTCCCCTGATCAGTGCCGCGATGGACACGGTGACCGAAGCACGGCTCGCCATCGGAATCGCCCAGGAAGGTGGCATCGGGATTATCCACAAGAACCTGACCATTGATGATCAGGCCACCGAAGTGGATAAAGTGAAGCGCTCCCAGTCGGGCACGATTACGGACCCCTTCACGCTCAGCCCGGAGTGCAAACTCCAGGATGCCGAGGCGCTTATGGCGCGTTACCACATTTCCGGTGTTCCGATTACGGACGCGCAGGGCACCCTGGTCGGCATTCTGACCAACCGGGACCTCCGCTTTGAGGAGGATTATTCCAAGCCCATCGCGAGCGTCATGACCCCCCAGGATCGGCTGGTCACGGTGGCCCCCGGCACAACGCACGAAGATGCCAAGCGTCTCCTCCACAAACACCGGATTGAGAAACTACCTATCGTCGATGAGAGTGGCAAGCTCAAGGGCCTTCTCACGATTAAAGATATCAAGAAGGCGAAGGACTTCCCCAACCGCTGCACCGATGCCTCAAGCCGCCTTCGGGTGGGCGCAGCACTGGGTGTGGGTCCCGGAGAAAAAGACCGGGCGCAGGCACTGATTGATGCCGGCGTCGATGTGTTGGTGGTGGACAGTGCCCATGGTCACAACGTGATGGTGCTGGAAACGGTTCGATTTCTAAAGGATGCTTTCCCGGATACCGACTTTATTGCCGGCAACATTGTCACCGCCGCTGCCGCCAAAGACCTCATTGAGGCCGGTGCCGATGCGGTGAAAGTGGGCGTAGGCCCCGGTTCAATTTGCACGACCCGGGTAGTCGCCGGTGTGGGGGTGCCCCAGCTGACGGCCGTGATGGATGTGGCTGAAGTCTGCAAAGAAGCGGGCGTGCCGGTTATTGCGGACGGCGGCATCAAATACAGCGGCGACATCGCCAAGGCGATTGCGGGTGGTGCGGACACGGCCATGATTGGCAGCCTCTTCGCCGGCACGGAAGAAAGCCCGGGCGACACCATCCTTTATGAAGGCCGGACCTTCAAGGTCGTTCGCGGTATGGGCTCCATCAAGGCCATGCAGCAAGGCAGCAAGACGCGCTACATGCAATTTGATGATGAGCCCAAAAAGCTCGTCCCTGAGGGTATCGAAGCGCGGGTCCCCTATCGCGGTGCCCTGGCGGACTACATCCACCAGTTGGTCGGCGGTCTTCGGGCCTCGATGGGTTACTGTGGCTGTATCGACATCCCCGCCATGCAAACCGAGCCCCATTTTGTATCCATCACCGCAGCGGGTCTGCGCGAAAGCCATCCCCACGACGTAACGATTACGGAAGACGCGCCCAACTATCAGGTGTCCCGATAGTCGGGTCCCGGTTTTCCCCATTGCGCGGAAGACCAAGTGCAGGCGTCCAGCGAAAGGATTTTTACCATGCAGGGAGTTGGCAAGACCATCGTTGTCCTCGACTTCGGTGCCCAGTACAGCAAGCTCATTGCCCGACGCATCCGCGAGGCCAACGTCTACAGCGTGATTCTGCCCTTCAGCGTTTCTATCGACGAATTGAAGGCCCACAATCCTGCGGGCATTATTTTCAGTGGTGGCCCGGCGAGCGTACATGCCGACGGTGCCCCCAAGCCCGACGCCGCCATTTTTGACCTGGGCGTCCCGATTCTCGGTATTTGCTACGGCGTTCAGCTTCTGGCCGATATGCTCGGCGGAAAAGTAGAAGCGGCCGACGAACGGGAATATGGCATCGCCCACCTGACGCACGATGACCCGACGGGATTCCTGGCGGATATTAACACCCAGGCCCAGGTCTGGATGAGCCATGGCGATCGCATCACCAAGTTGCCAGAAGGTTTTAAAGCCATCGGGCACACGGAAAATTCACCCTACGCTGCGATTGCCAACGCGGAGGATCGCCGCTACGGCGTCCAGTTTCACCCCGAAGTGGTCCACACCCCACAGGGTGCGCGCATGCTCTCCAACTTCGTCCACAAGGTCTGTGGCTGCGACGGAAGTTGGGATATGGGTTCCTTTGTGGAAGTCGCGCTCGAGCAGATTCGCGAACAGGTCGGCGACCGCAAGGTCCTTTGTGGCCTTAGCGGGGGCGTAGACTCCAGCGTGGCGGCGGCGCTCATTCACAAAGCGATTGGCGACAACCTTACCTGCGTGTTTGTGAATAACGGACTCCTCCGCAAGGGCGAGGCCGAGCTGGTGCAGCATGTATTCCGGGATAATTTCAAGATCAATCTGGACTACGTGGATGCGGAAGACCTCTTCCTTGATGCCCTCGAAGGGGTCACGGAACCCGAGCAAAAACGTAAGATTATCGGCAACCTTTTTGTGGAAGTCTTTGAAAAGGAAGCCACACGCCTGGGCCACATGGATTTCCTCGCCCAGGGGACCCTCTACCCCGATGTCATTGAGTCCATCTCTCCCTCGGGCGGCCCTTCGGCCACCATCAAGAGCCACCACAATGTGGGCGGTCTGCCCGAAAAAATGAACATGGAGCTCCTCGAGCCCCTGCGCGAACTCTTCAAAGATGAAGTGCGCAATCTGGGCCGTGAGTTGGGACTCCCCGAAGACATCGTAGGCCGTCACCCCTTCCCCGGTCCCGGTCTCGGCGTGCGCTGTATCGGCGCCATCACGCGGGAACGGCTCAATACCCTCCGGGATGCGGACGCCATCTTTATCGATGAAATCCAGAGTGCCGGTCTCTACGACGCTATCTGGCAGGCCCTGGTTTGCCTCTTGCCCGTCCGCAGTGTGGGCGTCCAGGGTGACGAACGGACTTATGAGGAAGTGTGCAGCCTCCGCGCGGTGACATCGGAAGATGCCATGACGGCCGACTGGTTCCGCTTCCCGCCGGAAGTCCTCCAGCGGGTCAGCAACCGGATTTGCAACGAGGTCAAGCACATCAACCGCGTCATGTATGACGTGACCTCCAAGCCCCCGGGCACCATCGAGTGGGAATAGCCGCGCCCCGTCGGTCACACTGAAATCATGGGACGTATGGGTCTTATGGGACTTATGGGTTCATCGGTCCCATCGCGCACATAAGTCCCGCTGTTGGCTCTTCACATGACTTCGATGTTTTTTTCTGCGTTGTTGGCAGCCTTGGCCGCGCCCAATGTGGTGGTCATTTCGGTAGATACCCTCCGTGCTGACCACATGGGGGTCTATGGCTTCGCGCACAACACGACCCCCCACCTCGATCAGCTCGCGGCCACCTCGCTCCTCTTTGAAGACGCCCTCTGCGAACAGCCCCAGACCGGCCCGTCCCTCATGGCCATGTTCAGCTCCCGGCTGCCCCGGGTCACGGGGGCCATCCGCAATGGGGTCCCCCTGCCCCCCACGACCCCCACGGCGGCTATGGTCTTCCAGGACGCGGGCTATGACACGGCGGCCATCGTAAGTAATTGGAATTTAAAGGTAAAGCTTTCGGGGCTCGACCGCGGTTTCGCCCACTATGATGCGGACTTCGGGAAGCGCTGGTGGGGGCGGGAACGGCACGAGATGACGGCCGATGTGGTGACGGACCGGGCCCTGGCGTGGCTGGAAGCCCGTGATGAGGAAAAGCCGTTTTTCTTTTGGGTCCACTATATGGATCCCCATGCGCCCTATAAGAACAAGCGGGGTTTTGCGGAACAGCTCCATGGAGGTAACCGCGTCAAGAAACAGCGCATCGACTCGCCGGAAGCCCGGTATCAAACGGAAATCGCTTTTGCCGATCAACAAATTGCGCGACTCCTCGCGGCCCTTCCCAAGGAAGATACCTATATCTTGTTCACCGCCGACCACGGCGAGAGTCTGGGCAATCATAATTATTGGGGCCACACCCGCTACATCTATCAGAATTCGATGCATATTCCCCTCTTTATTTCCGGCCCCGGAATTGAAGCGGGCCGAAGTGCCGCGCCCGTACGCGGAATCGATATTGCGCCCACCCTCCTCGGATTGGCCGGCCTCTCCCCCCTTCCCACGATGACGGGCATGAACCTCATGGAACAGCAGCCCGCTGCCGACGCGGTCCGGGTCGTGGAGACCTATGGCGGCAGCGTGCCGAAAGGGGAGAACGTCCGCGAAGCCCTCGCCACCCGACCACCACGACGACAGGCCATCATTCAGTCGGGCTGGAAGTTTATTCGCAATGAAGAAGGCAGCCGGGAACTCTACCACCTCACCGAAGACCCGGGCGAAGAGCACAATCTCATCGATTCTCAGGTAGAGCGCGCCAATGCGTTGGAGGCACAGCTCGAGACCTGGCACCAGCAGACTCCCCGCAACCAGGCAAGTGCCAACGACCTTTCCGAAGAAGACCTCCGCATGTTGGAAGCCCAGGGGTATTTGTAGGGGACGGTTGATAGTTGATAGTCGGCAGTTGACCGTTGTGCGCACGGGTCACGTTCGCTTCCCCATGCTGGACAGGGCACCCATAAAGATGTATAATAAATACATCTTAACAAAGGAGTGATGCGATGACCCCTTCTACCACGACGGCTACGGCACTGCGGGATATTGAATCCATTGAGGACATTGAGTTTCTGGTGCGCACCTTTTATGACCAGGCCATGGTGGACCCGGAAATTGGCTTTTTCTTTACGGAAGTTGCCCAAATCGACCTGGAGGCCCACCTGCCCAAAATGTATCGCTTCTGGTCCTCGCTCATATTGGGCCTCCCCACCTACCGGGACAATGCCTTTCAGCCCCATGCGGATCTGGCCGCCAAACACCCCCTTGAGGCCCGCCACTTTGCACGTTGGCTGAAACTCTTCTTTGGCACCATCGATGCTCACTTTGAAGGCCCCAGGGCGGAGCTTGCCAAGACCCGTGCGCAGGGCATCGCCACGGCCATGTCAGGAAAACTGGCGCCACAGAAATCGTCGCGGGTCAACGCAAGCCCTTCGCGCACGCCCATTTGAAAAATCACCCGCCTCGCGCTACACTGCCCGAATATTTTTCACTCATCGAACGGCAATCGGGAACCAACGAGGCATCATCATGAGCACGAGACAAACCTTAACCCGGCGTGGATTTCTGAAAGGTGCGGCCACCGTAGCCGCCGCCCCCCTTCTGCTCCCCGCCTGCGCGACTACACGCCGCAATTACCCTGGCCCCAATGACGTCATCAATGTCGCCGCAGTGGGCCTTGGCTGGCAGGGAACCAGCAATCTGGAAGGCTTTCTTCGGAACAAGGGCTGCCGGGTCGTGGCGCTGTGCGATATCGACGCGCACCACCTCCGGAATGCCCGCGACATGGTGAACCGGACCTACGAAAACACGGACTGCAAGACCTTCCACAACTTTGAAGAAATGT
>JAUIMA010000216.1 GCA_030432675.1 Candidatus Hydrogenedentota bacterium
TCCATCCACATAGCGGCCACCCGGGGCTGAGGGGGACGGCTGCCATAAAGGTCCAGCGCATTGCCTTCGGCCATCATGTAGGCTACGACCATTTGTGCCCAGGCCGTATAGGGACTGGCGCTGGACATGCGGGCCAATTCCTGAAAGCCTCGAAAATCTTTGTCCTGCGTGACATGGAGTACTGCTGCAGGGTGGGCAAGTAGCCAGGGTTTTTCGAGACGGCGTAGCTTGCTGAGTGCGGTCGCAGCCGCGCCACTCGTCGCGACGAACGGGATTTCCAGGGTGCCGCTGTTGCGCGTGTCGATGCGGTCCAAGGGCTCCCCGGTATTCCCCTTATCCCCCCAGCCACAATACCGAGCTTCCAGGTGGAGTGCCTTTCCCTGGAGCAGGGAGACCACGGCATCCATCTGCCAATCGTGACTCAAGACAACGACTTCGGTCCAGGCTTCGCCCGCAGCCAGCGTCAATTCTTTCGGGGGGGTGGGGGCCAGGCCTTCTTTCCAGGGGGAGAAATCAGGGATGACATAGCGGATGGGCGTCATGGATGCGGCGGTTGGACCCGCATAGATTTCTATGGTGTGGTAGGGGTTGTCTCTCGCGCTGAGAGATGGGGCTGGAATGGTGACGGTCTCCTCTCCGCGGTTGACCACATTTACTTGGAGCAGAATCGGTATTTCCGGGTAGTGGGGTGCGCTGGAAAGGGATGTGAGCTCAACAGCCAACCCAGGGGGGACTGCACCCAGTGTCACTATCCACGTGAGGGCGAGCGTGCAATACATGCTGATCACGGCGTCAGTTCTCCTCAAAGGTCAAGATTGTGGACGGGTCAGTTTACGCAACTCGTCCAGATGGCGATCGATGAATTTGGCATTCGCGGCATCGGGCGCCGACTGGGCGCTGGTGTTCATGATGCCGTTCACATTGGGCTGGTTCATGTCGTTTCCGTGGTCCAGACGCATGGCGTGGCCTACTTCATGGGTGACCACGCGATTTTCCACACCGGCCAACATACCGTCTGCGGTGGGACCCCGTTCCCGCAGGGTTTCCAGGTAAATCAGTGAGCCACCCACGCTCGCTGTACTGCCCCCCGTTCCCCCTTCGGAGTCGGGGTCCATATCCCGCTGCATCATCCGGAACGAGTCCTGTAAGGCGGAAAGCACATAGACTACCCAGAATCGATTGGTGTTGTTGGCACGGGACTCCCACTTGTAGACGGCCGAACTTTCGGTGTTCAGGACCACCGGCACGGTATGTTTGTTGTTCGAGGCGGCCCCACCACCGTCGAAGATGGGCCGGATATAGGCGGTTGCATAGGGGTTCAAGGTGGGGTCATCCGACGCCTGCATGAAATCGAAACGGGTATTGCGCGGAAGGACCCCAGCGGCATCGTCATCGGCGATACGGCAGGGAATGGTCTTCACGGGATTCACCGTGACCTGGTTGTTGTCCACGTCTTGGCCGGAAATGGTAAAGGCGATACCCGCGACCGTGAGGATGCCGCCTGTGAAGCCACCGGTCATGGTGCCTTCCGTGACGTTGAGGGTAAAGACGGCTCCCGACCAGCTTACGATGACGCCAGAGACACTCGCGGGTGGGGGTGCCGGGAGTGCCGGCGGCACGGCGGTGAATGGCACGTTGAATCCCTCATTCTTCTGCACGAAGTCCGCCCCATTCCCGAGGATGTCGCTGCTCTCTACGCCAGCACCAGCTCCCACGAATACGGAGCCATTTTCGAAGCGCCCATTGCCCCCGGACATATCGTCGGTATCGGCCATGCCGTTACCAGTGGTGTCCTGACGGGGAAGGATATTGCCGGTGAAATTCAGATGGGTGGCCACTCCGCCGGTGCTGGCGATTTCATTGATCTGGACGATGACGCTGTTGGCCTGGGCAGTCGGTGGATTTGGGGGGGCCACCATGGAATCGACTTCTACGTGCATGAAACGCCAGACGGTCAATACGTTGGAGGCGTACATGGTCGCGTTTCGCACTTCCTTTTCCGCCGGTGTGCCCGATATGGCGGGGTCGATAATTCGTAACTTGTCTACGTTGGCGGCCCCCAGGCTACTGTCTTTGTTTTCGAGGATCTGGATGAAGTCCTTGTCGCCATTGCCCACAATACGGAAGTTGTCGCCGGGCTGAATCGTCGTCTGAAACTCGACCGTTTGCATCTTGTCGGTAAAGGTGTGTTCCAGGATGCCGCCCGCTTCCATCGTAAACTTCCCGGTCTGCGCCGGGTCCGTTCCCCGGTTATCTTCATCCTTCGTATCGTCGTCGATGGCGCCCATGGCCGCCGTGGGATCGTCCACGTCGAAGGAGTCGAAATAGATTTTCAGCGGCTCGATGGGTTTTACACTGAGGACCACTTCGGCATCTACCTTGTTGCGCGGTGACGCTTCCAGGGTGCTGCCCACCACCCGGGCACCGGGGAAGACGCGAAGGGCCGCGGGCAGGAGCCCAGCCGGATGATTGGGTTCGGCATCGAGTGTATTGGTGTCTGTCAGACTGTTCGACTTGCCTTTCCACTGAATGCGCTCAATGCCGACGACGGTTATCGCCACTTCGTCGTCTTTGGTATCTATCTGGTCATAGGTGAATTTCAGCACCGTGCCCTGGGGACTGCTATGGGGTGCGATCCCCTCCACCCAGCAGGAAGTCTCCCAACCGTCGGCGGTTTCTGTGAAGCCTCCCGGGACGGGTACGGCGGTACCTGAGGTGTACTCTTCCTGTTTATTCGCTTTGGTCCAGATGCGCACGTTGGCCCCACCCGAGGTGGCGGTGAGCCGGGCGACCCCGGGCTTGATCATCTTTCCCTTGAGTTTCAGGACGACCTTGACCAATTCGTCGTCGGCAACGTCTACATCGCCCGGCCCCAGGTCGAAGTTGCCGTCCCGGTCATCGTTGTCGAGGTTCACGAAAGTCTGTGTGCCGAGGCTGCGCTCCACGGCATCCGGAACCTGCGGCTCGGCGGGGTGGGTGACTTTGGGTTTGTGGAGATCCAATTCGAGGTCCACGACGTAGATATCGGCCCGGGGTAGGACGAGTTCGGCTGGCGGGCAGTCGCGGTCGGCGTTGGCTCGGAATTCCACGGAGTATTTGCCGGGTGTGGTTGGAAAGTGGGCGGCTATGGCACCCTCGCCCGCTATCACGACACTGCCATCGTCCTGGAAAACCTGCCACGACAGGTCCGGGGTGACGGCCGGAATCAGCATGGACTGGGCACTGATTATCTCTCCCTCCTCATCGCGGCAGACTTCATCCATCACCCCACCACTATCGACTACCGGCGACGTGAGGGACCAGGTAATGGCCTGTCCGATACAGACGACGTCTTTATCCTGGAAGGGCGTAATCACGCCGCCGCTCAGATTTCCCGTCTCGACACAAGTGGTGGTACAGCCCGGTTCCCCTTCGCCCTCTCCTTCGCCTTCCCCTTCACCCTCGCCTTCCCCTTCGCCCTCGGTACCACTCTCACAATCGCCCGACACGGCGTAGGGAGGACAGTTGCAGCCCCAGCCCGCCACCGACAAGCCGGAACCCTGGTCGCTGAGGATAGAGAGACCGTCGGCGGTGACGCTGCCGGAAGAGACGATTTCAAAGGCGCCCGTATCGTGGTTGAAACTCAGGAAGTAGGCGATGGCGCCTGCGGGCAGGCCGGACATGTTGGGATAGGTGATGGAAATCGGCGGGTCGAAGGTGGCCCCACTGGGCTGGAGGGTCCAGGCGAATGGCGGTGCCGCCCCATCGGGCATGGGCATGGGCACTTCGTCATCATGGACCTGATTGAGCGCAAGAATCGTTGGGTTTCCGGGGGCTGGGACGGAGCCATCCGCCAACGTCATGGACCCTGCCTGAATATGCATTTCGAGGCCGTCGATTTCTTCGACCGTCAGGATTATGTCTTCCGTGTTATCGAAGGTCCGCGCATTGTTCGGATTGAGCGAAGGGAGTAACACCGGCATGGGCAGGGTGTTTTCGGTGTTGGGAATGATGACCGGTTCAAAGGCGAGCGCCGGAAAGCTACCCTGGGGTACGGGCTGGCCGTTTACGGCGGTGGCTACGAGGCCATCAATGTGGAGGTGCGCCGAGCCACTGGGAATGTCGGTGAAGGCAAATTGCCCAAGCCCGTCGCTTTGTGTTTCGAAGGAGTCATCCCGGATATCTAATACCACATGGGCCCCTTCAATGGGTTGGCGGGCGTTGTCCAGCACGATTCCGACAAAGCGGGTTGGGTTGGCGGGGTCCCGCTCGAGACCGCGCACGACAAAGGTGGCGGGAAGACCGGGATTACCCTCAAAATCGGCCTCGATGATGTTGTTCATGGTGAGGGGGCCGGGGATGAATTCCACGGCTGCGTGACCGGTTCTGCCGGAGTTGATCGTGACAGCGGTGGCCCCATTGACGAGTCCACCTCCCGCCACCACGGAAAATGTGACAGGCACGTTGGGAATGCCATTGCAGGAATCGTTGACCCACGCGCGGAGGGGTTCCGGCGCGGGACTTCCCACTTCGACCCGTTGATTGTTGCCCGAGCCTACGTTGATTTGAGAACTGGGTCCGGGCATGGCGGAAGCGCAGAAGAATACGGTGCCATTTACATCTTTGCCGGTTACCCGCAGTCGGTTATTGCCACACCCCGCATCGCTCCCCGTTCCCCAGAACACGGAGGCCACCCCGGTGCTGTCGGTGCGCACCTGCCGCATGAGGCTGCCACGGGTGCCCTTGGCATCGGAGTAGAGCCGACCATTGCTGCGGGTCACTTCAAAGGTGATAAGTTTGTTCGGCAGGGGGCTTCCGTCGTCCATTGTAGCGCGAATCGCCACCGGCAAGGGGAGCATGGTATCCACCATCGTTTCCTGGCCATTCCCCAGGAAAGCGGTCATCTGCGGTCCGGAAAGGGGTATCCGGTTTACCACAATACTGGCCGTCGCTTCATTGCCGAGCACATCGGTAGCCTGCACGGTGATCGTGTTTTCTCCCAATTGGAGCGGCACGGCGCCTCGCTCATAGGTGCCATTGGTTCCGATGCCGACCGCCACGTTTCCAGGTTCGCCATTCACCGTGATAGCGAGGCCCATGAAACCACTGAGCATATCGCTGACCCGGCCGGCCACGTCGATGCTTTCGTTGGTGAGTTCGGCACCATCTTCCGGAAAGTCAATAAATACGGAAGGCGCCTGGGCGTCATGGGTAATCAGCAGGGGCGTTGGTGCGCTCTCGGGACCGTTTCCACCTATGATGCTGACGAAGAGACGATTGAGCTGATTGGGTTTCAGCTCAACGTCAATCTGGAAATCCCCGTTCTCGTCGGACATTCCCACGACAGTCACGGTGCCACCGCGGATCTCGATCTCACTCATGGGTGCCGCGCTTCCGGTCAGGGTGATGGTGGTCGCGTTGGTTGGGGACGTGGGAGGAGTGACCAGCGGCGCGCTGACGGGGGCCAGCATGCGGGCAATGTAGACGAGGTCGGCCACATCTACCGAGCCATCTTCATTGGCATCGGCGTCGGTTAGTGCTTCGCCCGTGAGTAGGGTTTCCTGACGCAGGTGGGCGAAGAGGGCGTCGCGATCAGTGACCCCCACCATTCCGTCTCCATCAATGTCCCCCGGCGTGGCAACAGCGCTGCCCATCAACGTGAAGAGCACAATCCCTCCAAGGAAACCCTGGAAAGTCATCGTCCTGCGAGCTGTGACACGCGAGAACACGAGACCTGCATCCCAATGCGTTGCGCTGTGCTATCTCACCGATTGCCTGAGAGGCACAGTGCCCAAATTGCCATTGACCGTGTCAGGAAGAGACGACCGTTGTATTGGCACGAACCCAAGTAACCTAATCGTAGCAGGCATTCCGTTGCCTGTAAAGGGCTTTAGGATATTAGTAGTTTACCCATAAAACAAAAACGCTGCCGCGTCTCCCGATGAGCGATATGGGGACGAAGAGGCAGCGTTTTTAATAGGCGAGCGGGCCCGGTCTTCTACTGATTCAGGGTTTATGGTGGTGGCAAGGCGATTAATCTTAGGGTGCGGGAATCCAGACTTCACGGGTCTCGTATACTGGCGCGATTTCACGCTGACGGGTTTCATGGTGGCCCACTACCACCTCTCCGGTTGCGGGGATGGTGTATTGAGGTACCCACACCCGATATTCCTCCGTGCGTCCCTCCTGAACGAGAATACGCTGGGTCTCCACGTGACCTCGGGGGGCAGCCGGGGCTTTTACGGCGCAGGCTTTCTGCTGCTGGGTCGTGGCAAGGATACCCACCACATTGACGACGGCGTTGGCGATAGCCGCATCGCGGTAGGCTTTTGCGTGGGCCTTTTCACCCGCATAGGGGTCGAAGTTACGTCCACCACCATATTCGTTGTAGAGGTACTGTTCCAGGAGGCCGCCGAGGGCACCGCCGTTGCCAATACCATTACGACCGTAACCGAGGCCGCTGCGATTGCCATTGCCGATACCGGGGAAACTTCCGATGCGATTTGCACTTCGTGCACCGCCGAGACTTCCGTTACGGTTCGCACTTCGCGCACCGCCAATACTCGTCGAAGGACGACGTACGCTGCTCATGCTGCGCGACGTGCCCCGGAAGGAACGACTGGGGGAAGCAATGGGTGCGCGGGCCTTGCTTACGTTGAGGTTGGGTCCGGTGCGCCGGAACTTGGAGGCCCCCTGGGCTTCGGCATAACCGAAGGACATGAGGGTCAAACACATGGCTGCAATAAGAATCCGTTCTTTCATCATGGCACGATCTCCTGGGTTGTAACGCCTGCAACCAAGACGCTATCGGGGAGTAGGTATTCATGAATAATCGAGAGGTTACGATATTTCCGGGTGATAGCGGCCCTAAGTTTCGACGGCACGGGGAGATAGGGCGGAGCAAGAAATAATTCGGGGTGTTCTGAAATGGCGCATTTCAGGAGCCTTTTCGAGAGAACTTCGGGCCAGTGTAACCATTGTGGCGTCCGCTGTGTATCAGGGGCATAAGGAAAACGATGCATCCATGTATCGCTCGTCATAACCCTGGAGGAATACCCGATGATCATGGCCGACGTCTTTAAAATACTTTTTCTTATTCTGGGAATGCTGCTCTGTACCGTGAGTTACTGGCTCATGTTCCAGGCGCTATTCAGTGGAAGTGTTGAACGCTGTCGGACGGCCTTGCTGGCACGACCGTATCGGGTGTTCATGACCGGGGTGCTCATCGGTGTGCCGGTGTTTCTATTTGGTGCTATCCTGCTTTCGAATGGCGCGGGCCCCCTCAAGTTTCTGGGTGGCGCGATTCTGGTCGCACAAACGACCCTCGCGCTCTTTGGTTCTACGGGGTTGATTCGCCATATTGGTGAGCAGCTCAGTGACCGGAGTGTACATAGTCGACCGGGCCTGACGGTGTTGCGCGGTGGTGCCGTGGTTTCCATCGCCTGCGTCCTACCCATCGTGGGCTGGTTTCTCCTGATACCGGTGGTACTTATTGCGGGCTTTGGGGCGGGCATTCGCCTCCTTTGGGCCCGACGCGCGGTGCCGGCGGCCCCCGTCGTATCCCAGGCGGTTCAGGCATGAAGATCTCCCGTCGACATTTTCTCGCCACATCCGGGCTGGCGCTCGCAAGCTTGGGTGGAAGCGTCCAGGCAGCGACCGCGCCCCGTTGGCAGGCCACGTCCCCGTCTCTCTCGGAGATTCGCCATGTACTGGACCGGGTCGCCTACGGACCGCGCCCCGGTGACATTTCCCGGGTGGCTTCCATGGGCCTCGACGCCTACCTGGAATCTCAATTGAATCCGAAGCAGCTGGACGACGGGGAGTGCGCACGGCGCATCCGACGGCTGGAGACCTTGCGCTGTCCCACGGGAGAGCTTTTCGAATACAAAGAAGAAGTCCTCTGGAAGGAATTGGCCACGGGAAAACTGCTCCGGGCGACCTACAGTGAGCGGCAACTCTTCGAAGTGATGGTGGACTTCTGGACGGACCACTTTAACATTGACAGCTCGAAGGGCGACTGTCCCTGGCTGAAGACGGCGGACGATCGGGATGTAATTCGGGCGCACGCGCTTGGCACCTTTCCCGAGCTCCTGCGGGCATCGGCGCTGGGGCCCGCTATGTTGTGGTACCTGGACGGTCGGGTAAATCGCCGGCGGAATCCCGAAGAGGCACCCAATGAGAATTATGCGCGCGAGCTCCTCGAGCTACATACCCTGGGTGTGGACGGAGGCTACCAGCAATCCGACGTCATGGAAGTCGCCCGTTGTCTCACGGGTTGGACCGTACGGACCGACACCTGGTTCGGCAAAGGGCGCGTGGAGTTCAATGCCCATCTGCATGATGACGGTGCGAAACGGGTACTCGGGGTGGAAATACCCGCCGGAAAAGGTGCGCAGGACGTTGATGCCGTGTTGGACGTGGTGGCGAAGCACCCGGCGACAGGACACTACCTGGCGACCAAGCTGTGCCGTCGCTTCATCGGCGAATCGGTGTCGCCCGAAACGGTGGCTGCCGTTTCGAAGGTCTTCCTGGCAAGTGGGGGGGACATTGCCGCCACCCTTCGTAGTATTTTTCAACGTGCCGCGTTTCGTACTCCGGGGACCACCAAGTTCAAACGTCCCTTCCGTTTTCTCGTGACGTCCCTGCGCGCCTGCGAAGCGTACATCGCCCAGCCCGACGCGTTGCTCGACTATCTTGCGCGTATGGGCCACAGCCCCTTTCAGTTTCCCACCCCCGACGGGTATCCCGACGAGCTGTCTCCCTGGATGGGTAGTCTGCTCTGGCGCTGGCACTTTGTGCATGCCCTGGCCCATGACCGCCTGCCGGGGGTGACGACCGACTGGAACGGATTATCGGAGCGTGCCGGCGGTGGTCTGGCCCTCGCAGAAGCCTTTCTGGGGCGGAAGCCCTCTCCGGCTGAAGTGCGACTCGTGCAAGGGGGGGCTACTCCCGGACTTATGTTGGCCGCACCGGCCTGGCAAGGAGCGTAAGATGACACAGCAAGGCCCACGCGTAACCATGCGCGAAGATGCGACCCATACCCTGGTGGTGGTGTTCCTCCGCGGGGGTGCCGATGGCCTCAATATGGTGGTCCCCACCGCGGACGATGATTATTATCGTGCCCGTCCCCTTATTGGGGTGTCGGAAAAAGATACGACCCCACTGGACCATCTCTTCGGGTTGAACAATGCCCTGGCGCCCCTGCACCGCGCGTACGATGGGGGTGAATTGCTGGTGATCCATGGTGCGGGATCGGAAGAAGACAGCCGCTCTCACTTTGAGGCCCAGGATTATATGGAGCATGGGGGATTGGGCGCGGGAGGTTGGCTCGGCCGATATCTGCGTCAGAATCCCCGGGCGGCGAACAACCCCCTGGCGGCGGTTGCGATGGGTAAGACGTCGCCCGAATCGCTCCGGTCATCGCCCGCCACCGTAGTGATGGATTCCCTCGCGGAGCTTTCTCTGGGGGAGGATGCCGGTGCTTTTCTCGACGATCTGGGTGCCCTCTACGGCGACTCCTCATTGCCCTGGGGGGGCGCGGGGTCGGATCTGCTGGAAGCCATGGGGCGCATTGAGACCCTGCAATCCACGCCCGACGTGTCTCAAGGTGGCCACTACCCCGATGAGGCCTTCGCCCACCATCTGCGTCAGGTCGCCCAACTTATCAAAGCCGGGCTGGGTGTGGAGGCGGCCACCATCGACCTCGGCGGGTGGGACAGTCACGTGGTTTCTTCCACCCTCATGAATCCCCTGATGACCCGCCTCTCAGAAGGGCTGATGGCCTTTTACGATGACCTGGGCGAACGGCGTGAACGGACGACGGTGGTGGTCATGTCGGAATTCGGGCGGCGCGTCTATGAGAATGCGTCGCTGGGGACGGACCACGGGCGGGGCAGT
>JAUIMA010000217.1 GCA_030432675.1 Candidatus Hydrogenedentota bacterium
TGGGCCGCACCCAAATGGCCGGTGACAAGCAGGCCGACCTCGTTCACCACGGCGGACCGGACAAAGCCGTCTATGGCTATCCGTGGGAACACTACGACCATTGGGCCACTGAACTGGAGCGCGACGATTTTTCCGTGGGGCAGTTTGGCGAAAACCTGACGACGGAAGGGCTACTCGAATCCGAAACCTCTATCGGTGATCGCTTGCGCATCGGGTCCGTGCTCCTGGAAGTCAGCCAGCCGCGCCAGCCCTGCTTTAAGCTGGGGATTAAGATGAAACTGCCGGGTTTCCCTAAGCTCTTCATGAAAAGCGGGCTGGTGGGATTCTACTTTCGGGTATTGGAAGAAGGCACCCTGCAGGCTGGCGATGCCATCGAACTGATTCCCACGACCGAGGCACGTGTCACCGTGACCGAAGCCAATCACCTGCGCTTTTTCGACAACCGCAATCGCGCACGGGCCGAGGAGGTGCTCCAGAACCCTGCCCTGAGCGCGTCGTGGCGAAGCGCTTTTGAGGATATCGTCGCGCGGCGGATTTAGGCCCTCCGCTCCCCGGTGTCTCCGTCGATGAACAGCCCGTGGACAAACAAAGCGTCAAGCACCCCACCGGGCAGGACATGGGCAGCGGCGGAGAAATCCTGATGCTGGGTGTGCTCAATGGGTAAGGCACAGGGCACCCCGACGCCCGCACCACGCTGGGCAATGATGCCCGCCTCCGTATCTTCAAAGCCCACAACCCGCCGAGCAGGCTCCCCGTGAAGCCCCAATCGGTCCAACGCCAGGGTATAGGGATCGCGGAAGGGTTTGGTCCGGCCCTCAATCACATCATCACAGGTTACAATCGTGTCGAAGTAGTTCTTGGGATCGTCGAAGCCCCGTTGGATGCGCTCCGTCACGCCTTGGGCGAGCCCCCACTCCCCCACCTCTTCCACCATGGCGCGAAACACGGCTTCCAGGACCAACTCGGTTTCGTGGGAACCGGAGGAGGTCACCAGCGCTACCCGTGCGGGATGGCCCGAAAAACATTCGAGACACGGGCCCAGCCGCTGCACGCCCTTGTGTCCGTGGGCCGCTGCCAGGGCCGGGCCATCTTCGGAACGGAGCCATCCCTTGGCCACCGCACAGAGCAACGCGATGCCGGGCATGGGCGCCACCGCCGGAATGTGGGGATCTCCATAGACCGCCTGAGACACGGAAGCCCCTTCGCCCCGGTTCACTTTCATCAAGGCGTCGAGATAGTCGGCATAGAACACCATGAGCCCCATCTGGGCAAACATGGTTACGTCGATCAAATCGAATCGCGCCAGGAAATCCGAGCGAATGTGCGCACCATCCGACTCCACCCGATGGGCCAACTGGGCATCGTCCCACCATGCTTCCAGGTGGTAGGCGGCCATCATGTCGTCAATACGCACCTCGATATCGTGGGGAATGGGATGGCCCCCCAGAAACACGAGGGCCGAGTCCACGGCGTCGAAAAACTTTTCTGGTATTACCGACGCGCCAAACTTGCTGTGAAGATATTCCAGGTTGCGTACCGTGCTGTACCCCACGATGCGCGGGTGATCCACAGCGGGGTCAAGTCCCGGCCAATCTTTCCGTGTCGCCCACCCGGTTGCACGGCGCACCACCTGCTCCACGCCGTGGAGGAAAAGGGGCTCGGTGCATGTAATCGTGCCGTCCATATCCAGGAAGAGCGCAGCAGGCGCGCCCGAAATGGAAGTAAAGCAGGGAGCCAGGGGCACCACTTCATGGGAAGGAAAAATTCCGGGTGGATTTTCTACCCGAGCGAACTCGGTGCTCTGCTCATCGAGCAAGGCATGGGCCTGGGCTGACGTCTGTATCATTTTCATGGCACGGGGGTCTCGTCTGCTTTCGACGGCACCGGGAAGCGCGCAAAGGCCGACTCGATGATGCTGCCGAAATAGAGCATGCCGTTTTCTTCCTGCACACTCGTGATGGGGGCATACGCGCCCTCTGGATCTTGAAGGTTGTGGATTACCGCACCTTCGCTATCAATACCCAGCACGAATCCGTACTGCACGGGCTTGGGACGCAGGAAAGCCGGCAGGCGCATGACCACCTTGCGCAAGAATGGTTTGGGTCCGAGCTTGTCCATGAGGGGATTCCGGGGCGACGCGAGGGCCACCCAGAAAACCCCATTGGAACCCGCTGAGATGCCATCGGGGAAACCGGGCAGATTATCCATGAGTACCTCGTGCTCACCCTTGCGTGGACCTGCAATCCAATATTTCCGCACCAGGTAGGAACCCGTCTCATTGACCAGTACAAACTGCTGATCGGGGTCCACCGCTATCCCATTGGCAAAATAGAGGGCGTCGAGCAACAACTCGGTCTCTCCACGTTCTGGATGGTAGGCCAAAAGTCGGCCATTGGCGCCGTGCTCGATGAGATCTTCCATGAATTCCGTCTGTCCGAATTTATGTGATGCATCGGAAAAATAAATCGTCCCATCGGCCGCGACATCCACATCATCCGCGAACAGATAGGGCACACCTCCGTGTTCGGTGGAAAGAACGTTGATGGTGCCGTCGGGTGCCACGCTCAGCAGTCCCCTGTAGGAATCCGCAACGATGAGATTTCCGTCCGCGTCGAAATGTAGCCCGAGGGGACGTCCTCCGGTGTCCGCGAAGAGGGTGGGGTTCTGGGCGGCACGGTCGCATCGCATAATACGGCCGTCTTCGAAACCACCGTAGATCCGCCCTTCGCTATCGAGCGCAATGTCCTCCGGCTTGGGCCCCACCCCTTCTCCGAGGCGCTCTACGGAAGCGAGGGATCGGTTGACGGCATAGTCGCCCGTCAAGGCAGGGGCATCGGGCGGATTCCAGGCGACGGGATCGATGGGCACGGGCCAGAGTAAGAGATAGGCCACGGATAGAGCGAGCAGGAGCGCCGCCGTTCGAATACATTTTTTCATAGACACCTCACAGGAAAAACAGGGGAATGCGGGAGGATAACAGACCGGTGCAATGCAGGCCAAGAATCTCAGCGCCCCCTTTTCTGCCCTTGGCACACCGAGCCCCTATCGTGGCCGGGCACAGACCGTCATATAGCGGCCCGGCCGACCACGTAAGATTGCGCACAAAGGGTCAACTTGCTATACTCCAAGCGCTGCGAATTCTTTGTTTAATAACCCAAGGGCGACGTGTATGTCTTGTGATCTGGTAACTATAGGTTGCGTGTGTGCTGACGTGAAAGCACAACCTGTAGATGAACTCCCAAAGCGGGGCACATTGGGCCTCATTCCTTCACTCGATATGGCCATGGGAGGCCTCGCCGGTGTCACGGCGGCGGTCTTCAGTCAGCTGGGTGGGCAGGCCGCCTTCACGGGCTGTCTGGGCAATGATGCCTTCGGCGATTTCCTGATTCAGGCCTTCCACGATGCCAACGTAAACACCGATGGCATTCGGCGGGTCGATGGAACGAGTTCGGCGGCGACGGTCGTCCTAATCGACAGTGAAGGCGAGCGCACCTTTCTCCATAATGTGGGTACGGTGGGTATCGTTTCTGAAAACGACATCGACTTTGAGCTGGTGGGTAAGTCCAAGGTATTTCACTGGGGCGGTCCGGGCCTGACCCCCATGCTCCATGGCGCGCCCATCGGTCGTGTCTTCGAACGTGTCCAGGCCATGGGTGTCAAGACATCGATTGACACCTGCTTTGACGGCTCCAACACGTGGCTCCCTCTTATGGAAGCAGCCCTACCCCACACCAACATTATTTGCACCAGCATGAGTGAAGCCCCCCACTACACGGGCACCTCAGAGCCCGAAGAGATCCTGCAATTCTTTTTGAACTACGGCGTGGAGAGCATTCTGTTGAAAATGGGGGGCGACGGACTCATGGTCTGCAATGCCACAGAACGCCATTACTTTGGACGCCATGATGTCTCCGTCGTAGATGGAACGGGTGCCGGTGATGCGGCGTGCGCCGGTTTTCTCCACGGCCTCATTAACGGCTGGAATCTGGAGCGTTGCGGTGCCTTGGCCAATGCCGTCGGTGCCCTCACGGTGCAGACGGCAGGCACGGCCGGCAGCAACATTTCGCTGGAAGCCGCCGAAGCTCTCGCGGCATCTCAGCCCTGTCTGCAACCCTGAGCAGTTGAACGAAAACACGAGCGGTGGCGGCAAGACCATCGACTCAAAACCACTTGCACGAAGGTGGTGAGCCCCCCCGGGACGCCTGCCCCTTCGTCAGCACGGAAAGTGATCTACGTGACTTTTCAATTTAAGTTGGTTGTGCGCGCGGCCCTTGGGATTGGCCTCGTTTGCACAAGCGCCCTCTATGCCGCAGCCCAATCCACTACCCACTCCCTCGACGTTCGCGGACAAT
The DNA here is from genome assembly GCA_030432675.1 of Candidatus Hydrogenedentota bacterium. GTDB lineage: Bacteria > Hydrogenedentota > Hydrogenedentia > Hydrogenedentales > JAEUWI01 > JAEUWI01. Next base: position 4,353 of record JAUIMA010000217.1, read on the forward strand.
TTCGTGATGGGGCTATTGATACGTCCCACGGGCAATTTTTTGTCACGTCCTACGATCGGGATACGGTGTGGCGCATCGACCCGGCCACGGGCAAAGTAGCCACCCGAATCAACGTGGGCGATGGCCCGGTTTCCCTTGCGCAGGACGGCGCGGTGTTGGCCTGTGTCAACCGGCTCGGCAACTCGGTCACCCTGATTCGCCTGTCCGACCTGAGCATTCTGGCCACGGTGGAAGTGGAGAAAGGGCCAGGCGATATCGCAGTTCTTGGCGAAGGTCGCTTCGTGGTAGCCAACTCCTTCTCCGACTCCCTATCGCTCATCGACACGCGCGGCTCCATTTCTGTCATCACGTTGGAAGATAGTCCCTCGGTCCCCGTTTCCGTGGCGGCCACGTCGGAGCACCTGGTGGCACTAAGCCGTGCCGACAATCGCCTCTACCTCTACGGTGCCTCGGACCTTCGCCTGGTCAAATCGGTCCCCCTTCCGAACGATGCCACCGGCGTCAAGGCCGCAGGCACCTCCGCCATCGTCTTTGGCAAGTCCTCCCTCTCCCGTGTGGACCTCCCCTCAGGAAACGTAACCCATTCCGTCCCGCTCGCGGTAAGCGACGTGGAGGTGGCCGGTGATACGATCCATGTCGTTACGGGTGACAGCTACCGCCGCTACGGACTGGACCTCAGCCTGCTGGAAGAACGATCTCTCACAGAAAGTGCCACGGTCGTCGTCGCGCGGGATAATATTCTCGCCCTGCTGGACCCCAAAGAGGGACATTTGCAGGCGGCCAACCTGGGCCTGCTGACACCCCGTGTTGCGCCCGTCACCACCGCGACGACGGATGCACCGGCAACGACGGGTGACTCCACCATGGTCATCGTGGAAGCTAAACCGGTAAATGATGCGTCCTCCGAGAGCGCACCTGCGGAAACTGCGGCAGCCCCCCCCATCGTTGAGGAGGCCGCGCCCGCAGACGAAACCATGTCAGAAACTGCCGCACCGGAGCCAACTCCTGTCAGCGAGACCGCCCCCGCAGACATGCCCGACGACGCCCCCGCAAGTACGACCCAGACCAGTCAGGGCATCCGGCACAACCCTATTGTAACCCAAGGCGTCCGCGCCCCCTCCCCCGGGCGTCCGTCGGTCTCTCCCTTGCAGCAACTGTCGCGTAAGACGATCGCCGATGCGGTCGTGCGCCCCACGGAGTTTGGCAGCAGCGAGGGAGGATTCCAGGCACCCGACTTAACCAAGCCACTGGAGAACATTAAGTTTTCCACCGCCAAGCGCACGGCGTCCGACGCGCCCACCACCTACAACGACTTTCGGGCGGAATTGGGCGATATGAAAATGAAGTCGGACAGTTTCACCCATGAACAAGACCCCGTCGAGGTGCATGCGGAGGGCAATGTGCTGATCACCCAGCAGTCCTCTTCGATCGCTGCCGACCTGATTCATTACAAACTGGAGCCAGGCGAGGAACAAGAAGACGCACGGGCCACCGTGCTGAAGGGCGACGAAGCAGATAGCGGTGCCCCGTTGGATCAGGGCCAATTGACCCTCGAAAACGCCCACATCATTGAGCCTACACGCGAGATGACGGCCGAGCACCTTGAGTACGATTTCAAGACAGGAAAAGGCGAGCTTTCGAACGCCAAGGGGCAGGCGGGCATCTACTACTTTTCGGCCGACAAACTTCACCTCCACGGACCCCAGACCCTCAGCGGCGACGATGTGTGGGTTACGACTTGTGACCGCCCCAACCCCCACTACCGAATCCGTCTGAGCGATGTGGAAATGGTGGATGGTCAGCCCGTGGGTGGCTCGAATGCCCGCCTCCAGCTGGGCAAGGCCAACACGCCCTTCTACCTGCCTAAGTGGCGACGAGGCAGCGTGGGTGGCTCGCCGTGGAACGTCAGCTTTGACAGCGGACGCCAGGCAGAGACCGGCTACTACGTTAACGTGGGGCAGCAGTATGAAGTGAGCCCTGATGTGGGTATTGGCCCACGCATTTTCGCCACCGAGAAGGAAGGCGTTGGCTTCGGTGCCGATCTCAGCTACGACTTCATGGAGAATCCCGCCTCACCGTTCTACCGCACGAAGGGCGAAGCCAATGCGTTGTACACAACGAAAGACCGAGGCTATGTCCACTGGTACCATCGTTACGAATACAGCAATGACCTGGTGGTACGCGCCCAAGTCGAGCATTGGGGCGACAAGGACTTCTACAAAGACTTTTACTATGACCTCTACCGAAACCGCTCCCTTCCGCGCAGTTTCGCCAATGTGACCTATCGCCAGCCGAGTTACATTGCTACGGGTACGGTACGTATGCAATCCCATGGTTGGTTCAATCAAACGGAGCAGGCCCCGGAAGTAAGCTACCATCTCCTGGAGCGCGATCTGGGTGAAAACTTCTATTTCAGTTTCGACACCGTCAACGGCTATTACAATCGTGAGCCACGGGGCATTGGTGCCGGGCGCTCGGTGAATGTGGCCCGTCTGACCTACAATTGGGATCCCCATCCGGCCGTAGCCATTACACCGTTCCTCCAGCTGGATGCCAGTGGTTACACCCAGGATCGCAAGAACGATTCCACCCGCGGACGACTGGGGGCCACGGCAGGTATCACCGCCCAGACCCGCTTGACCCGCACCTATGGAGGTCGCTGGGGCTTCTCGGCCATCAAGCACATCGTGGTACCCTCCATCACCTACACGTACCGTCCGGAGACCAATGTAGAGGCCCCGGAGATCCCTCAGTTTGACCCCCTCGATAGCGATTTTGGACGGAGCCGTGTGGAGCTGAAACTAAGCAACGTTTTTTACGGCCGGGATGCGGAGTCGGGTGAAGTCTGGCAGATTGGCCGGGTAACCCTCTATCAAGGCAACGATTTCTGGAATGAAACCCGCAAAACGGAAGACTACGAAATAGAAATTGACGTGCGCCCCCGGCCCTGGTGGGGCTTTCAGCTGGTGGGCGAGCGCCAGAGCACGGCCGATGATGACAGCAGCCTGGGGCGCTTCTCCCTGGCGCGTAACTATCCCCGCTTTTATGAGGTGGTCATTGGCGATGTCTTCGGCGGCGTGAATGCACAAGATTTCAGCAGCCGCTTCGGTGACTACAATCGCGTCTTGTCTCAGGTCTACTACGATGGCGAAACCCGGGGCAATAAGTTTACTGGTCGTGTAGGTTTTGCGTATACCGAGACCCAATCCCAAGTCTTCAACCGGGAAGCCCTCTATGGACTCGGCTACAAGATCAGTGACAAATGGGGCTTCGGCTTTGAACACACCTATGACCTGGAAGATGATAGTCTTCGCAGTCAGACCTATGAATTGCGCCGAAGCCTCCACTGCTGGGAGACGGCCATTCGATTCCGAGACCGAGAGTCCGGCTTCGATATTAATTTCGAATTCAATATCAAGGCCTTCCCCGGAAGCCGCCTGAAATTCTAATCTCAGCAGAAGGGGCCCCAGAGGCCCCTTCGCTGGTATGGATACCCCGATGCCTACGTCCATCAAGTCTGCTGCGGCTGCACTCACGCCGGAAATACGGGCCTTGCGCCATGAACTTCACCAGCACCCGGAGATTCGCTTTGAGGAGCACTGGACCTCCGGGCGTATCGCGGCCTATCTCACGGAACATGGGATCCCCCATACCTGTGGACACGCAAAGGGGACGGGTATTGTGGCCACGATTTCCGGTGAAGGTAATCGCTGCGTCGCCCTGCGGGCCGACATGGATGCGCTGGAAATTCAGGAGGAAACGGGGCTCCCCTACGCGTCCACAATTCCCGAGCGCATGCACGCCTGTGGCCACGATGGCCACTCCTCCATGCTTTGTGGCGCAGCCCGTATCCTCTGGGAACGTCGGGCCCAGCTCGCTGGAACGGTCAAGTGCATCTTCCAGCCTGCGGAAGAAATCGCGGCGGGCGGCCGTTTTATCGTGGAGGAAGGGATACTGGATGACGTCGACGCGGTGTTTGCCCAGCACTGCTGGCCGGGCCTGCCCTGTGGTTCCGTAGCCATTGGCACGGGGCCGGTGATGGCCAGCGCCGACTTTTTCCGGATCACCGTGCAGGGAAAAGGCGGCCATGGGGCCAATCCCGGGGCCGCTATTGACCCCGTGGTAGTTTCGGCACACATCATCACGGCCCTGCAGAGTATCGTCAGCCGGGAAACAGACCCCTGGTCATCGGTGGTCGTCAGCGTCGCCCGCATCGCCTCCGGTTTTGCCTCAAACATTATCCCCGATACGGCCGTCATGGAAGGCACCTTTCGGGCCTTGAGTCCAGAGAGCCGTCAGCACACCCTGGAAGCCATCACCCGAATCGCCAGCCATGTGGCCCAGGCCTTTCGCGCGAGCGCTACGGTGGAAACCGAAGGCCCAGGCTACCCCGTGTTGATCAACGACGTGGCCATGGGTGAATTCGCCCAATCCGCCGCACGCAAAGCCTTTGGCACCGAGCAGCTGATTCCCGTAACCCACCCCTACATGACAGCCGAAGACTTTGCCTACTACTTACAGAAGGTGCCGGGCGCCTTTCTCTTCCTGGGTAACGATACGCCCGAGGCGACCGATCCGCCCTCACTCCACAGTCCCCGTTTCGTCTTCAATGACGCGGCCCTTCCGGTAGGTATGGAAAGCCTGGCGACCATCGCTGAAGAGTTTTTGAGTACCCCTTAAGAGCCGGGGTCAGGAAGGCATGGCGTAGGGAGCCCCAAAGAGCCAGCGACAGGTCCACTCGTGACAGGCGCCCCAAGGCATCTCGTAACATTCCCAAGCGGAATAACACGACACCAGTAACAGGGCGAACACCAAGAGCCACGCCGGCAGGGAGCGGACACGCTCGAAGAGGGGTATCCCCATTAAGAGAAGAACCGGCATGACGCCCATCCCCCACCGAAAGCCATAGGCGCCACCACCATAGTTGTTGGTGCGGAAGACATAATAGGCGAAAAGGAGGGCGATACAGCCAAATCCGACGGCGTAGTACATACGCCACCCCTTTTCTCCCCGAATAAGGCTCCAGAGCAATCCGGCAGGTCCGAAGAGCAGGATAGGATAGAGCAAAAAGATCCCGAAGCGTCCGAAGGTCATATGAAAGAAATAGGTGCCCTTGGGCTCATGAAGGGCATCCAGGCCGCCCGGGTTTCGCCATGCACTGTTTTCGTATAGGTAGAGATCCTTCCGCATCTGCACGGGAAGGGGGCTCCCGGTCACATAGAGCATGGTGCCAAAATGGAGTAGCAGCGGTCCCGCCAAGCCCAGCCCCCCCCAGCAAATCGCCTGTTTCGGATACTTCCAGGCCAGGGCCAATCCAGACGCTGCCACAAATACGGTCAGGGGCATATCCAGCGCAAAAACCAGGGCACCGGCAAGCCCGGTCCCGAAAAAACGGGGGGCTGTGGGGGCTAATTTTCCTGTACACAGGCCTATGGTAAAATACAGCACGACGATTAGAAAGGCGATCGCCGGTGTGTGGTTGTTGAGTTCCGACGCGAAACCCGGAAGTTGTGTCCCG
>JAUIMA010000218.1 GCA_030432675.1 Candidatus Hydrogenedentota bacterium
GAAGGATGCTGAACGTATCGTGGTCCGATTGGACTTCGGCATAGGCACAGCGGGATGCGCCCAAGTGCTCTCCCAATAAGCGTGCGCTAGTCTCCATGATGGCTTCCGGACGGGATAACTCGCGGGTGGCTTCTCCGATGGCATTGAGTAGCTGGAAGTGGTCCCCCCGCTCACGGAGCGCCTCTGTTTGATCGGAGAGCGCTTCAAAGGATGCATCGGTTGCCCACTCCACATCCAAATGACGCATGATTTGGCGCGCTATGGTCTCGAGCCCTTCTCGCTGTTGTGAAGTGAGTTTTCCCGGCGTCCTGTCTCCCACACAGAGCAATCCAATGAGGTGCCCGTCGGCCGTGCTCAATGCGGCTGCTGCATAGAATCCGAGACGGGGTTCGCCCGTCACCAGGGGGCTATTTGCATAGGGGGCAGATGCGGTATTTTCGATCTCCCAGCAGGAACTCCCAGGTTCGGGTGGTGTGATAAAGGCAGTGTCCCAGGTCAATTCCAGGGTAGTTAAACCCACGGAACCCACTATCCGCTGCCGATTGCTGTCAAGAAAGGCGACGTAAGCGATGGGCATGCCGCACAAGAAGGCCGCCAGCTTTGCAGCGTCGCAAAAGTCTTCCTGCTCGCCCCCGTCGGGCAGACGATAACGCGCCAACGCACCCAGCCTCTCGGATTCACTCGTTATAAATGGGCGTTCCGTCACGATTATCGATCCAAGTTCTCAGTCTTCCCCACGGACACACGTAGCATCAAGGGAATGCCAGCACTCCGTATATCACGCACATAAACACCCATCTCTCTCAGTATATCACAGAATTCAATGTAATATATCGCATTCAGGGCGGCTCCCTCCTTGGGTCCTGCTTCCTCCGGAAGCTGGTTATGGGCGCTGAACCAGTAGCGCCTTCCAGTCCACCTCGTCCCGCGGCGCTTCCAGGAAATGGAGCGCACCGCGTACGGTGGCCCCCTCACCGGGCTCCAAATCTGGAAAACGGGGGTCCGCGTGCACACAGGGGTGGGCCACATTGCTGACGATGGAGAGGGTATGGTCGTACCACGTACAGGCCATATAGCGCTCTGCTCGGTTGGAGCGGGTGATGACCACGGGCCAATCCGCAATGGGGTTGCCGCCCGATTGCCACCCCACGCGATAAGGCGCTTCACCCCAGGGCAAGTCCTGCACTGCTGCCAGACTTACCCAGCCCTTCCCGGAGGTATGGACGAACTTGTTCTCCAGGGTCTCGTCTCCAAACTCCTGGTTGGCCCGCAGAAAGACGCAGGTCTGCATGCGAATATCCCGGAGCGGTTCCGCAGAACCATTGTGCAGGTGTATTGCGAGGGCCACGCTCCGGCGACCCTGCCTGGATAACGAACCCTCAAAAGAAATGCCGCTGGGAAGTGTGCGCTTGAAGGTGAGTCCGGCGTCGGTCCTTTCCCACGGGACGGCTGGCAGGCTTTCGTAGACGGTATCGATGGGGGGATTGACATGGCTCAGGAAAATGAGTCCCTGGCTGGTGAAGATCGCTTCGGGAAAATCGAACCACACATAATCCTGTGAGGGCCATGGTGGGCTGATCCAGGCAATGTGTTCCCAGGGATAGTGGGGTCGCCAATGCCCGGGTTCAATGCGGATGCCCGCCACGTGGTTTTCATACGTAGACCGGAGTTCGGTGCGTGCATGGAGCGGCGGTGATGCGAACATTGCGGCCGTAGTGCCTGCCGCAGCCAGAAAGTTCCGGCGGGAAAGTCTCGGATGTTTGACGGAAATCATGCGAATTTCCTTCTTCGAAAGCGCGGTTTCATTGCGCTTCTGGGATTGACCGGTGCTCCGTCACCGGGCCTCCAGATAGTCTGGATCGCACGGCGGCGTATTTGCAAAATTCGCCATTTCGCCGCATAATCACCTTACAGACATGCCGGGTGGGCAATGGCCCGTGACAAGGAGAGCACATGAGCAACTCTTCCACGCGGGCGAAGTGCCCCTCTTGACGGAGTCACTCTTCGACAGAATGGACAGCGATGAAAATGCGGCGCTTTCGCGCACCAAGCTGGAAGCCATCGTCAACCGTTCCGTCGGCTGTATGCTGAGCAGCAAATCTTCGGGCCTTCAGGCTCTGCGTGAAAGCCTCAGCGATTTATTCCTGCTCGGTTTTTCGCTTCTCATGCTGGTATCGCTGTCTCGCATTTGGAATCATTGAACATCTGATGGTCGATTTTCGTGCAGACAATACACGCGGAAGAGGGCACAGGGGAGTAGAAGGCTGATTGATTGGTGCATGAGGCGTGTTTGCCTTGGGCCGAAACTGTTTGAGGAAATGCTGTCATGTCCAAAATCTATCGGCGTGTTGTCGCCCTTGTCTTTTCCCGCGTCCATGCCGCCGGGGCGATCGTGCTTGTGTTGGCGTCCCTGGCGCCTGCGGTTTTCGCGGGCACGGCGCCGACGGAAGATTTGGACTACGCCTTCTGCCTGGTTTCCGAGGAAATCCGGCCCGACACGCCTGATCCCGCCACGGACACCCTGGGCCGGGGCACGCTTCACTACGATGTGGAGACGGGCATGGCCACGATTCACGTGGAGCACGATGTAGAAAATCCGACGCTGGCCCGTATTGGCTTCGCGCCCTACAACAGTTACACCCAGGACAGCTTTATCGATCTGGATTCCGCCACCAGCCCTATCGACGTGACCGTCGCGCTGGATGGCCAAGCGCTGCAGAGTCAGCTCTACTACATCGAGATTCTCTCCAGCGACTATCCCGGGGGCGAGATTCGGGCCCAGCTCATCGACCGGCCTTGCGTGGTTTTTGAAGACCCCGACCTGGAGGCGGCCGTGCGCCAGGAGTTGTTCCTGCCCGAGTTGCCCTATGCCGAGGACTTTGTGGGTAAAAACTTCACCGAGCTTCGTATATCGGGTAAGGAAATCGATAGTCTCACCGGACTTGAGTACGCGACGGACCTTACCGAGATAACGCTTTCCAATCAGAACCAGGTGACCGACCTGTCCCCCCTGGCGAATCTCACCAACCTGGAGATTCTTTTTCTGCAACTTGGCCGGGCGAGCGACATTTCCCCCCTCGCCAATCTCACCAACCTGCGCGAACTCAATCTCAACAGCCTCCCAATTACCGACCTGACCCCGCTGGAAAACCTCACCAATCTGGAAGAATTGGTGTTGCATGTTGTCCGCGCCTCCGATATCAGCGCCTTGGCAAACCTGACCAACCTGTCGGAACTCCAAATGTCCAACGCCCCCGTTTCCGACCTGAGCCCGCTGGCCAACCTGACGCAATTGACCCGGCTGGGTCTCAGCCGCACCGACGTCAGCGACCTGAGTCCCCTGGCTGGGATCACGGGGTTGCAGAGCCTCGATCTATCCTACAGCCCGGTGGCCGATCTGAGCGCCCTCGCCGGCATGACGAGCCTCCAGGGACTCACCATCGACGCGACGCTGGTTACCGATATCTCCCCCCTGGCCTCCATCGATGGCCTGACCGGTGTTACCTGTGATAAGACCCGTATCTCGGATATCTCCGCCTTGGCCAACCACAGCGGCCTGCGTGGGTTGCGCTTGGATGATTGCCGTATTTCAGACCTCTCACCCCTGGCCAACCTGACCGACATCACGTTTATCACCGCTCGCAACAACCCCTTGAGCGACCTTTCCCCCCTAGCGAACCTTACCGGCATTACCCAACTACTCCTGGGGGGCACCAGTGTGACCGACGTGTCGCCTCTGGTGAATCTGAACGCCCTCACCTGGATTCAGCTCGATGACACCCCCATTGCCGATGTGTCTCCGCTGGCGGGGCTGGCGTCGCTCAACCAACTGGAGGCCGACGGTTCCCAAATCACCTCGGTACCACTGGCCGCCGGATTCGATGCACTCAGCACCCTCCGTCTCAACGATACGCCCGTGTCGGACCTGGGTTTCATGTCGGGCAACGACAGTGTGAGATTCCTCTACGTCGACCGCAGCCGTGTTACGGATCTTACACCCCTGGCGTCGGCCTCGGCCCTCCGCGCCATCAACATAGTGGGCACCTCGGTCACCGATTTGTCGCCCCTCGCAGCACTCACCGGCCTGGAACGCCTCTATTGTGGCGAGACCCCCATCACCGACTTCAGCGTGGTGGCGAATTTCACGGGACTGACCCACTTTTATGCCGGAAACACCGCCCTGAACACCCTTTCCTTTCTTGCCGAAAACACGACCCTGAGATTTCTGGACGTGGCGGGGACCACGGTGAACAATCTGGGCCCCCTAGCCAACAACACAGCCCTGGATACGGTAGGCCTCGCGGACACGGGCGTAACCGACCTTGCCCCCCTATCGGGACAGACGTCGCTACGGGTGGTCCGTCTGGACAACACCCCCGTTTCGGATCTAGCGCCTATCCTCACGGAAGGCCACACCTTTCTCCAATTGAATTTTCCCGGTACCAACGTCGATTCCCTCGAAGGCCTCGACGCCCTGAGCCAGATATCCAGCCTGAATTTCAGCAACACTTCCATCAGCAACATCGTGCCCCTCCGGGAAGGACCTTCAATCTCTACGTTTACAGCAGACAACACCCGGGTCCGCGACTTCTCTCCCCTGGCAGGGCAAGAGATATTCACCCTTTCCCTGCGGGACAACGAACTCGCCGACCTGGCCGGCGTGACGGGGCTCTCCCGGCTCCAAAGCCTCTCCCTCGATGGCAACCCGTTGAACGGCCCGGAAGTCCTCAGCGGCCTCGGTGCGCGATATGTCCCCTTCCTTTCCCTGAGTAACACCGGGCTTACCGAGTTCCTCCCCATGACGGGCTTCGACCGATTGCGGAATCTTACAATGGCGGATAGTGGCATTACGGACATCAGCTTCCTGCGTAATTTCCCCACGTTGCAAACACTAGAGATGGGCGGCAACGCCATCTCGGATATCTTGGTATTGGAAAGCCTCCCCCTGCTAGCCGCAGTCGATCTATCCAACAATACTGTCACCGACCTGACGCCCCTGCGTTTGAATCCTGCACTGGGCACGGAATCGGAGATTGATGTGCAGGGGAATACCCTTTCGCAAGACAGCCTCTGCACCCAGATTCCCGCCATAGAAATGTACGGGGCGATGGTGAGCTACGATGGTGCCTGCGCCGTCGGTGAAGGTGAAGGCGAAGGTGAAGGCGAAGGCGAAGGCGAAGGCGAAGGCGAAGGAGAAGGAGAAGGAGAAGGAGAAGGAGAAGGAGAAGGAGAAGGAGAAGGTAGCCTGCAAGCCGTCGCCAGCGTGCTACAAAGCAACTTCGAGGCAGCCGACGCCAACGACGACGGATTTCTCTCGATCGCAGAAGCCCGCGCGGTTATTCCCTTGCTCACGAATCAGCAGTTCGATGACCTCGATACCGACGGCGATTTCTTAATATCCCCCGCCGAATTGGAAGCCGCCGCCACCCCGACCACCGGGTGCGCATTGGGGGGGAGCAAATCGTTGACCGCCCAATCGTTGCGGAATGCACTCAGTGACCTCTTCCTGTTTGGCACACTCCTACTTGTGCTGGCCGGCTTCTCGGTCTATGCCCGTCCCACCCATAGGGAATAGTCCATAAAAAAACCGGGGTAACCCTGCCGTTGAAAGCGGGACTACCCCGATAGTGGTCGCTATCTGCTTCGAGTTGTTGCCCGGCCTATGCCAGGCTGGAAAGATAATTCAGCTTACCGTCACTGTCGCCAAGGTTTTCCGTCGGGCACCCGACGTATTCCAGGGTATTCAAAAACAGATTGGCCATGGGGGTATTCTTTTCATACCGGATGTGACGACCAGGCGTTACGTTGCCGCTGGCACGCCCGGCGATGAGCACGGGCAAATCGCTGTGGCTATGGCTATTGCCGTCACTGATACCACTGCCGTAAACGATGAGCGAGTGATCGAGCAGCGAGCCGTCGCCATCTTCCGTGTTCTTCATCCGATCGAGGAAATAGGCAAACTGTTCCATGTGGTAGTGATTGATCGTACGTAGGTCCGCGATCTTGGCTTCGTCGCCCAGGTGATGGCTGAGCTGGTGGTGACCGCCCTTCACACCCACTTCACGGTAGGCGCGCCCGCTGCCTTCCAGTCCCATCATAAAGGTGGCGACCCGGGTCTGGTCGGTCTGGTAGGCCAGGAGTTGGAGGTCAAACATGAGTCGCGCGTACTCTGCGTAATCCTTCGGCTTCGACTCGGGCACCTCCAGGCCGCCCGAATCCGCCGACTGGCCTTCGTTCCAGGAGATCTGTTTTTCCACCAGGCGGATACCGTAGAGGTATTCTTCCAATTTGCGCCGGTCGGTCGGTCCAAGTTTTCGTTGAAGTGCCTTGGTGTCGTCCATCACGAAATCGAGGATACTACCCCGGTATTCACGACGACGGGCCTGTTCCCGCTCACTGAGCTTGAGTTCTTCGCCACCGAAGAGGCGCTCGAAAACTGCTCGGGGATTGCCCTCGGGCTGATTGGGAGTCGTTTCGGTGCGCCAGGAAATACTGTTGGAGTAGGCGCAACTGTAACCGGAATCACAGCTTCCGGCGAGCTTGCCGGATTCTACGGTTAACTCCAGCGAGGGGAAACGGGAGTTCTTGCCCAGATGTTGTGCCGCGATCTGGTCCACCGAAACGCCACTGCGAATGTCCGCACCGGCCGTCTTGTTGGGGTGCACGCCGGTCAGGAATACGGAAGAAGCACGGGCGTGATCGCCACCGCCATCGCCGAGGGCCCGGGCGTTCAACTGGGCCAAGCCACTGGCTACGATTACTTCATCCCGGTGATCTGCGATGGGCTTCAGGATTTCGGGTAAGTCAAAGTCTTTCCCCTCGGCCGTGGGCGTCCAGTCGGGCATGATGATGCCATTGGGTACATACACGAAGCCGATTCGGGTGGGTGCGATGGTCTTCTGCGGAGCGGCCTGGGCCACAGCGGGTACCATGGCATCCAGGAAAGGCAGGGCCAGGCCAGCGCCCACGCCCCGCAAGAAAGTACGACGGTTCAGGTGTTTCTTCGTAACAATGGTTGTCATGACACTTCGACCTCGCCTCGTTGCTGCATAAAGGGTAGGCTGCGCACGATCTCATAGACCAACTCAGAAAAGCGGTGATCTTTGCGTGCCACAGCGGCGACTATTTCGTTCAATGCGGGCTCATCGTATTCCTCAAGCCCTCTGCCTAAGGCATAGATTAACATTTTTTCGGCCAAACAGCGCGTAAATTCGTCACTGCGATCCAACAACACCTTTTTCAGGGCAGCGGGACCATCGAATTCACGGCCATCCGGCAGGATGCCCGAGCTATCTACGGGCTTGCCGTTGTCTTCGTTTCGCCAGGCACCAATGGCATCATAATTTTCCAGGCCAAAGCCCAGGGGGTCAATCCGGTCGTGACAACTGGCACAACTCACATTCTCCCGGTGCTTGGTCAGTTTTTCGCGCATGGTGGCCGAGGAATCAATCTCCACCGCATCCAGGGCGGGCACGTCTGGCGGTGGGGGCGGCGGATGGGAGGCGAGTAAATTCTCCAGCACCCACATGCCCCGCAGCACGGGGGATGTACGGGTAGGAAAGGAACTAACCGTCAGAATGCTTGCCTGCCCCAGCAGTCCGCCTCGTTGGTTGGGGTCAACCTCCACCCGTTGAAACGCGGGCCCCACAATCCCGTCGATGCCATAATGCTTCGCGAGGGGCTCATTGACGAAGGTAAAATCGGCGTCCACAAAGTCCAGAATGCTGCGGTCTTCTGACACGATTGCCGTAAAAAACTGCATGGTCTCTTCGGCCATCGCATCCCGAAGCTCATCGGTGAAGGCGGGAAACAGATCGGGGTCGGGGTCCACAACGGCCAGATTGCGGAACTGAAGCCACTGGCCGCCGAAGTTTTCTGCCAGCGCTTCGGCCCGGGGATCCCGCAGCATGCGGCTTACCTGCTCACGCAAGGTCCGGGGATTGCGCAACGAGCCTTGCTGCACCGTTTCCAACAGTTCATCGTCGGGCATACTGCTCCACAGAAAATAGGAAAGGCGTGAGGCGTAATGATAGTCGGCGAGATAGTGGTGGGCATCGGGATCCAACGGTGCGGGGCCTTCCTCAATGCGGAAGAGGAAATGGGGCGATACCAGCAGGGCCTGCAGGGTGAGCTCCAGGCCTTCGGGAAACGATTCGCCGTTGTCGATGGCAAGCTGATAGAAACTCTTCAGGCGACTGATTTCCTCACTGCTTACCGGGCGGCGATAGGCCCGGGGGGCGACCCGGCGAATGGCCCGGTCCGCGCAATCGGTCGTATGCTCGGGTCTGGTGTGGTTGCAGGGTAGAATCTTGCGGTGTACCGGCATGGTGGCTTGGTAGGTTTCCAATTCATGCTGGACCGCCTCTGCAGCCACTTTTTCGGCGATATCGATATACTTCTCGGCCAACAGGGGGGACAGGGTCAGCACGTCGCCAATATTGTCGAAGCCATAGCCCGAGTCGTCTGGCGGAAAGCTATCGGCAGGTTGGGAGGAAACGCCCAGCAGGTCGCGCACGGTATTATTGTATTCGGAGCGATTCAACCGTCGCACAGTCACGCGACCGGGATCGGCCTCCACCGCAGCAAGCACGGCTTCCTTCTCCGCTTCAATCGCGGCCACGAAGATGTTTCGTTCTTCGGGGGTGGGCTGGGGTTTGCGCTTGGGCGGCATTTCACCACCGGCGACGACGGCCAGGATATGACTCAGCAATTCCTGATCGCTGATTTTTCCCTCATTCTTGATCGGGGTTTCAAAATCGAGTCCGCCTTTTTGGCGCTTCATACCGTGGCAGCTGTAGCAGTGGGTCTCAAGAAAGCCGGCGATCTCCGCCCGCTTGGTCTCGTCCACGGCGACCGTGTCACCCTGGGTGGGTGCGATGCTCTTGCAACCGCCGACGGCCAGCGCTGCGCTGAGGACCCCAAGCATACCCAAATGTGCGGTACGGGGCAGTAAAGCTACCGTCCCGTTTACTTTTTTAGATACATCTGTAAACATAGGATCACTATAGCAGGATTCGGACCGACTTTCCAGATACCCATCCCTTTGTCGTGGGCACCCTTTCGAGGGCGATGCCCCCGATAGCAAGGTACCTGCTACACTATCCCCTCGAAACGAACCCTTTGATTCAGGAGCTACTATGTCGTTTTTTCCTCCATACCTGTACCATTCACTCGCCACGCTTGCGGTGGTTTTCTCGGCGGCGGCGGTGGAGCCGAACCCAGGTCTCAAAAATATCGCGCTCGGTGCCTCCTATACCATGACCCCTGCGCCGAGCTATGCGCTCTGCACCGACCCCAATGACCGCACTCAGCTCACCGATGGGAAGGAGACGGAAGGCTACTTCTGGACCCAGCCCTCCACCGTGGGCTGGACAAATCACCGCAATGTGATCGTCACCATCGATCTGGGCCGTGAGCAGGCGATTCGGGGTGCCTCGGTGCGGACGGCCGCCGGTGTGGCGGGTGTGGCATGGCCCAGTGGCATTCGTCTCTTCGTCGCGGGGGAAGACCAGCAGTTTCGCGAAGCAGCGGATTTGCTGGGCCTCAGTGCGGCCAACGGATTTCCCGCCCCCCAGCCTTACCGTGTTCACCGCTATTGGACCGATGCCCTCCAGACCCACGGGCGCTACGTGGCCGTGGGCCGCATCTACGACGACCGGATCAGCGACAATATCTCGAAGCTCGCCAGGAAACTGTTCGGATAGGGGGGCGATAACTTCACGAATGAGTACCCGGCGAACGGTATCAGGTTTGAGCCGGCCGCCGCGTGGTCCGTAGAAGACGTATTTGCCTTTTCGATCCATGTTGTTATGTAAGAAATAGCCTTTCACCACTCGCTGCACCTGCGTCATGTACTCTC
>JAUIMA010000219.1 GCA_030432675.1 Candidatus Hydrogenedentota bacterium
TGCACCGTCAATTTCCTCTACCAGGGCGATGCCTTGCGCAACCGGGAGCACGTTCAACGCCGTGGCCAGGGCGTCCGCATCTTGTGCGCGGGGTGCCGTGACCGTCGCACTGGCCACATGGTCCACTGGCCAGCCCGTCTTGGGGTTTAGGATGTGAGGATAGCGCTTTCCCTGGATTTCTGAATAGCGTTGATAGCCTCCGCTCGTGGCAACCGCACCATCCATCACGGGGATGCGCGCCATGGGCATCGCTCCTTCGCTGTCACGAAAGGGGTTTGCCAAACCCGCTTCCAGCGAAAGGGCACCGCTGACCCGAAGATCGCCCCCGATATTGACCATCACGCCCGACACGCCCGCGCAGGCCATGGCCTTTTCGACCAACTGGTCAATGATATAGCCTTTCGCCAGGCCATCGAGTGAAATCCGGGTCCCGGGCGACAGGGTGACCACGCCCCGTTGGGCATCGATGGCCCAGCCCTGCCTGGCCACCTCTGCAGCACTGCGGGCAATTGCAGAAGCCGTCGGCACTTCATCACGTAATGCCCCGTCTTGCCAAAGGGCTGTGAGTGTGGCTACGGCAGGCTCAAAGGCTCCGTCCGTTTCTGCGCGCCACCGATCACAGGCCGTGAGGACCGCCATCAACGCGGGCGAAACCCGTTGGGCCGACTTGCCCCCCTGCTGCCACCGGTTCAGCTCACTCTGCTGATCGTAGCTGCTTAGAATGCGGTTTAGCCGATCAACTTCCGTCAACACGACGGACTCGGCCTCGCGGGCCCGCGCCGGATCGGTTGCCGCGATGTGCAACTCCATTTCCGTGCCCAACACGTTTTCATGGTGAAAGGTATAGGCCGCGGCCGGTGCGCCGACACTGTGCGTCAGGAAAAGTGCCAGCACGCCCAGTCGACGCGCCTCAAACCAGAAACTGCGGTATTTCATGGGGGAGTTCCTCAAGATGGTCCGTGCCAGGCCACCTCCGTTGGTGTGGATAGACAGGATGGAGGGAGGCAGAGGTGGCCTGGACGGAACCAGGATTGGTAACTTAGTGTTTCTTCGTGCTCTGGGATTCCACTTCCGCTTCGCGGGCCTGAATCTGGTGGTACGCCATAGCCGTCAGCTCATCCTTGTCGAGGAAGCGGTCACCGTTCTGGTTACCCCGTTCGACTAAGGACGCCATTCGACGGGGGAGCTCCTCGGCAGTCAACCGGTCGTCGCCATCGGCGTCATATTCCAGCAGGCGCTTGACCGTGTAGTTCAGCTGAGAGCGCAGGCGACGGGGCAGGTTGAAGGTATCAATCGGTGCCACGGCTGCCGTCGTCTTCGGAGTAGCATCCTTCGCTTCCACGGAATTATCGGCGACGGGCGACGCGTTGCTTTCCGAATCGGAAGGAGCTGCTGCGGCTTTGGAACACGTAGCCCCTTCTTTCTCCGAAGAAGCAGCCGCAACCTGGGCATTCTGGGGAGGCAGCGAGAAAACCAACGTCTCAAAAGCCGTTGCGTTCGCTTCGTCCTCTTTTCGGGTGCCAAAGATATAGGCTACCGGCTCACCGTCCCGGTCATAGAGTTCCAGTGAATGGGCCAGGCCCCGCTTGGTGGGCTTACTGACACGCCACACCTCCGCAATACCATCCAGACCGATCAACGTGCGACTATCACGCTCGACCAACTGAATGGTCTTCCGGGTGGTATTCAATTCCGTAAGGGCACCGGTGCTGATCTGCACGCAGCCATTGTTCAGCGCGAAGAAAATGATCGAAATTTCCTGATCGACCAGTTCCGAAAACACCCGGCGATAGGCGTGGGCATCCAGCGCCTGGGTAAATTCACCTTCTGCAAGTCGCAGGGCATCCGTGCGCGACAGTTGATATTTTCGCAGTAACCGGCTGAAGGCGTGGGTATCGGTCAGACCACGCCAATCTTCGAGAAATGCCGCCTTTGTCTCTGCCGTGGCCTCCTTGGTCTCGGCGGGTGCCTCACTCCAGGGAGAAAACTCAGGACGCTCCGAGGCATACGTCGCCACAAGCGTCTCGAAGGTGGCCAAGTCACTGCTTTCCGTCAACAGTATCCGATGAACCGGTTCGCCCGCCCCATTGAAAAACACGAAGCCCGGTGCCGTATCAGCCGATGGTCGCACTGCCACGCCATATTCCCAGTGCCCGGGAAAGAGGCGGAGGTCGATGCCCTGATTAAGCACAAGGGCGTGACCTTCTCCCCCGCGAAAGGGTTCATACTGACCGGTGGCCAGATGCATCACCACATGGTTGCCCGAAAGGACACTCACGTCGCCCAGCTGGTGAATCTCGCCAAGCAACTCGGTCCAGTCTCCTGCGAGAAACTGCACTTCCGAATCCGGTTTCTCCAGCCAATGCGCGACCGAGTGGCCCGGAAGCTCGGAGGCATCCAACGACACCCCGGCCGATGTCAACGCCGCAGTGGATACATAATCCTGGGGCCTGGGTTCTCCCTGGGAGGGGCCAGCAGCCAGGGCGATGGCCCCCGCCAGCAGATAGGGCGTCATGACGGTCTTCATAAGTAATTGCTCCTTCAGTACGGATATCGGGTCGGCCTGGCCGGAACGCTTGCCCGCACTCCCGCCGCCCCAAGTCTCTACAGATTAACTCGACGGGATAGTACAAGAGCGCACGCTCTATTGTCAAATCTTTTGTTTAGCACCTTAAACAATACCGGCCAATACGGGCCTTGCCCATTCGCAACCCAGTCCGCGGGGTCGTATAATGAAGCGAATCTCCAACCACGGCATTGGTAGATTCCTCTTCAACACACCCTCATCTCCTGAAAGGCTCCTCAATGTATTTCGCAGTACCACGCCCCCTTTCTCTATTCGTTGCCTGCTGCCTGGGGGGATTATTCTCTCTGACCGCGTGGGCCGACGCCGCCCCGGTACCCTTCACCCTCACCAACGTGCTCGACGTCGGCCAGCACCGCCACTTCGTGCAAGGGGGCATTCCCCTGCCCCGCGGCTATGCCCAGCCCGAGGAGGCCTTCTCGGTGTCCGACGAGTCCGGTACGCCGGTGGATGCGGAGGTCAACGTGACGGCCTACTGGCCCGACGGCAGTGTGAAGTGGGTACTGGTCCGCATGCAGCCCGACATCGCGGCAAAAGGTACCTCCCAGTACACCCTTCAGGCCACGGCCGACGAGGCCCTTCCTCCGACAGGTTTCGCCCGGCAGGACGACACCACGATTCGTGTCGACACGGGCACCCTTCGCTTTTCCGTGGGCCGCACCGAGGCCAATCTCCTCACCGATCTCGCGGTGCTGATGGAAGGCGAATGGGTCACCCTCCTCTCGGGTCCCGACAGCGCGGAGTTGGTCGTCCTACTCGACCGCAAATCGGGTGAGACCACCACGCCCATAACCTTCAACGCCAATCACGACACCCACCAGTTTTCCGCCACGTTGGAAGAGGCCAGCCCCACCGTGGCGATCATTCGCCTCGACGGCGTGCATCAATCCCCAGACGGTAGCACCTTCGCGCCCTACACGGTCCGGCTTTACGCTTACAAGAATGACACGCGTATTCGGCTCTACCACACCTTCATCTTCGACGGCGATGCCCGGCAGGATTTTATTCGCGGCATTGGCCTTCGCCTGAACGCCGCTCCGGATCACATCCTCGGGTATACCCTCGCAGAAGAACGAGGAACCGGCTTCCCCACCACCTATGTGGTCGATCCGTCCCTGCCTGCCTGGCGACGGGGCCTCCTCACCCAGCACAGTGCCGATGCCTATACCATCAAGAAGGTCATCAATCCGGAAACCAATTCCCTCCTCCGCGCAACGGCAGGCAGCCGCTCTCAGGGCTGGGGCCGACTTGAAACGGCATCTGGCGATATCAGCGCAGCCGTGCGCAACTTCTGGCAGGAATACCCCAAGGCCATCGAAATCGACGCCGTGGACCGAAGGCTCACGGCCTGGTTTTATTCCCCCCACGCCGACGCCCTCGACCTCCGTCGCTATTCCGACTGGGGCTACCATTCCCTCTACGAAGCCGGTGCTGCCGGCCCGGGAAAACCCGCCTCGCCATTTAACCACGACATCTCTAACGCCACGGGCATATCGAAATCCTCCGAGGTCTTGCTCGATTTCGGTGCGCCCGGCGCCCCTGCCACGCGGAGTGCCGCCCAGGCCCTCCTCTTCCAGCGCGCCCCCCTCTTACGCGCCGACCCGGCGTGGATGGGAAACACCGGCGTATTCGGCCACTTTGGTGCCCTCCCCGAAGCGGGGCCCGGAGTTGACTACTACAAGACCGTGATGAATCTCCACATGGACGAGCAGGAACGGAACCGCTGGTACTCCTTCATCGACTATGGCGACGTCATGCACAGCTTTGATGCTACGAAAGATCGCTGGCGCTTTGACGAAGGAGGCTACGCCTGGCTGAACAACGAAGGACAGATCACCGGCGCCTATTGGATGGCCTATCTCGCAACGGGCGATGAGCGCTGCTACCGATTTGCTGAAGCCATGACCCGCCACGTGCAGGATGTGGACATGTTTCAGATCGGCCCGCTGGCCGGCCGGGGCATGCGACACAATGTCAATCACTGGGGCGGCACCAACCGCGAACGGCGCATGACCATCGCGCAGAACAAACGCATTTACCACTTTCTCTCGGGCGATGAGCACACGGCCGACCGCATCCGCTTCAGCTATGAGCAACTTCCCAAGGGGGCAGGCCCTGTGAACTATCCGGCCATGGATTTTGCCGTGGGTGCCACGGCCCTCCTCTATCTTTGGGAAAGTACCGGCGACCCTGCCTATGGCGAACAACTACAACGCGCGGCAGAAGCCTTCTGCGCCAATCCCATCGGCGGATATGGTTTTCCCGCCCAGTTCTCTCTCGACCTGGCCACCGGCGAAGGAAAGGTGGCTGACGGAACCCCTATGCTCGCCGACTATTTCCTCACCTTCTTCGGCCCCCTGCGCGTACTCATGGAAACCAGCAACCTGACGAACAATCCTGTCATTACGGAGCGGTTATTAAAATGGGCAACCCTTCTCCTGGAAACGGAAGAGGTCGCCAAAGAACGTCAACTCCATTTCGGGACTGGACCACAGGGTGCCCACACCCACCTCCATGCCGCCGCCTTCGCCTACCGGCATACCAAGGATCCCCGTTACCTGCAGGTGATCCGGACGGCACTGGAAAACCCAGCCCAGGAGATGGTCATTGTCGGTGGTGACGGCCCCCTGGAAGCCCCCCGCCACGTCGTGATGCAAGGCGCAAATACCTTTCAGACGAACAGCAATTCCATTACCCTCTATAACTTCCCCTACGCCTTCCCCCTGCGGGATCTCCTGAGCGCAGTGGCCCCCTAACCGTCCGCCATGCGTATGGTGCCTCCCCGCCTCACGGGGAGACCCATACGAAAAAATCCCCCACTGCAACTGGCGATTCCAACGTCAAAAAACCCTATGTTTTCGACTTTTAGAGGGTGCCGCCCCCCCACATTGTGGAATCTTTATGCATTGTCATAGATTCGTCACACCGTCCTCCCCCGCCGCCGACGCGCCCGCCGTGCGCGCCGCTCCCGTTCCCCCGAAGCAGATTCACCCCCCCATACACGAAAAGCCACCAAACAGAAGGATTTCTTCCAATCAGCAGCCTGGCTTCGGAACGTACCTTCGGTAGCCCTTCCTCACCTGTGGACCGCATCAAATATAACGAAACTGTAGCCATCGGGAGCGCTACCCCCCCGATCTCCCCCGTTTCAGGCCGTTCTGAACGGTACACGGACGTACGGTCCATGGACAGCCTCTAGATCGCCGGGTAAAATTTCGGTGCAAGACGCGGTGCGTCTTTAACGCAATGATGCGGAGGCCCCCTATGACCCCACGAGACAAAAAAGCGCCCAGCATGAAAGAGACTCTGTTAGTACTGGTCGCTATGGCAACCACCACCACCATTGCCCTGTACGGGCTCCCCGCTTCGTTGGAATCGGCCCTTTGCCTCGGACAAGTCGACGCGAATCACGCGACCGGCTCGGACGGAAGCGTCGATACCGACTCGCCGGTCTACCCCATCGCCGAGCAACTTAGAGAGCTCGTCTATGCGTCCAACGTCATCCATTGTGATGGTACCGCCGTCGTTCCCGTAGCCGACCAGCGCGGGTTTCGCATCTTGCTGGAGCGCGTCGAGAATCGGGGTTACCGTGAACACAGCATCCGTAGCGAATGGAAATACGCCGACATCGTGTTGGTTCCCACCGGCAACCTGCCCCCCCCTCCGGTTAGCGCAATCAACTGGGAAACAGATGCCCCCAATCAGCTGACGCGTCCGGTCTACATGGGAAGTGGCGACGGTTTCCATTGGTATGGGCACATGGCGCTGGCCCAGCAAGACCATCTGCGGGCTGCGATGAAGCTGGCGGGTGGCGAAGATCGCTTTGCCCTCCTGGCGGAAGGCATCGAAAAATCGACCAATCGTGATGACCGAGGTCACGCCATTCGGCGTATAGCCCTCGCCTTTGGGGAACAGGCCCTCCCCCTGCTCCTCCGGGAAATCGAGGAGAACCAGTTTGAGGCCAGCGATTTCGCCATTCATGCCTTGGGAACGGTCAAGACCGAAGAAGGCCTACAGGCCCTGTTAGCCCTGTATGAATTACCAGAAACACAGCAGCGCGCCCAGGCCGCCCTCTCGGCCAGTTTCCATCCCCTGGCCAAGCAGGTCTATCTCGACAACCTGACGAGTGAAACGACAGAAAAGCCCTACTACCTCGCCAGCATTCGAGCCGTTCTTCAGTACGAATGGACCGAATCCATTCCACTCCTCGAAGCAATAAAAGCAGCGCCCTATTCCCCACGTTACTACATTGATACCGCATTGGCCATCCGTCAACTGAAAGGCAATCCGGTGTCGGATGAATTGAAAGAAATGCAGCAGATCATTCGTGACCTTTGCTGCGGTTCCCGACCCGATGAAGTGGACAACGCCTATAACGCCCTGCTCAACGACCCCGACACCAACGGTGCCCTTCTCATGGCCATCAAGCTTTCCACCTCGGATGGAAAAGGCTCCCGCCGGCCCAGTGAAATGGGGATCGAGATGCTGAAGCACCTACCCCGCGAAGAAGTACTCCCCGTGCTGGATCACCTGAGAACCACCCTCCACGATATTCGGACACGCGATCTGCTCTCCGATATCTATCACGAGGTGAAGGGACTGGAGATGAAAAACATCGCCCTGCGCACCGACATCGCCCAGGTAGGTTAACCCCCATTCGCTCCAGAGCACCGTGCGCCACGGATGGCAATCGTATGCCCTGGGGCTTTTTCATGATTCCTGGGTGCCTTTTCTCACGATCGGCTCCTATCGATGGCCACATCCACCACAGCCGCGAAGACACCCCCTTTCTCGGATACTTTCAGCGTCAATTGCTCTCCGCCGTTTCGATAGATTCCATCATCCACCACAGCCGCGAAGACACCCCCTTTCTCGGATACTTTCAGCGTCAATTGCTCTCCGCCGTTTCGATAGATTCCATCATCCTTGTTGCGTCGGTCGCGCACCCCATGGGCTGCGTAGGGCTCGCCACGATGGACTTTGTCGCTTAGACCGTCATCAAAGAAAAGCTGCGACGCAAACGCGTATCCCTTTTCCGCGGTCACTGCTGAACGTATTTTGAAGTGGATGTGGACGGCACGCCCCCGGTACCATCCCGGATAGATCGTCGTAAAGTGAGCTCCACCGGCCACATCGGTCACCTGAAAGCCCCGTAGAAACGTTTCGGATTCCGTGTTCCCTGACCGGTCCCGAACGCCCGAATAGCGGCCCCGGGCGTCACAGTGCCACACATCCACCACCGCATCGGGCAGGGGCACGCAACGGCCACCGTCGATCACCGAAACCCGAAACCCAAGTTGAAGCAGGGACCCAGGCGTCGGGGTACCGTTCGCCTCCGGGGCGCGAATATCGGAACGGTGGAGTCTACTGTCTACGTAGAAAGGACCTTCGGTCATTTCGGGAAGCACGACACAGGGAGACGTTCTACTCTCCTCTTCCGCACGGGCGCTCCGGGTAAGTCCAGCCCATACAGTACCTGCGCCTGCCAGCATCATCAACGCCTCTTTACGGGACAACAGTCTCCCACGGGGGGCGTCGTCCTGTGGGGGTGCAATTTCGGCATCGCGCCAAGCCAGCAGGTTTGAGTTTCCATTGGTATTGCTTTTCATCGTCTGTTCCTCACGGTAGCCGGGCGCGCGCCTTGCATGGCGTTACCCGAGTACTTCTCATTCCATTGCGGTATGTACTCCGGTTGCGGCGTGACGGAGGACACATTGCGTCTACCGCTATGGTAAACGTACCATAGCACGTCGAGGCGCTTTCGCACGTAACTGAACCACAGGATTGTTGACGATGAGCAGACCCCACGACGAATCCAAAGAATCATCCAGCTTTCTCCACCCCGCGTCCGGTGCGCTGATTCTGGGTGCTGACTGGCTCCTCTTTTCCGGCACGGCGGCCAGTGGCGGCCTGGGCATGGCCCTCACCGTGCCGCTCGGCTTCCTCATTGGCAGCATCGGAACCACGGCATCACAACGGCTGGCGGCCAAGGATAGTTGGGGAAAGTCGCTGGGAAAAGGCCTTCTCGCAGGGTTGGCCGTGGGGGCACCCTTCCCCATCGGCGGCACCATCGTAGGGGGCACCGTCCTGGCATCATCAGGCCTGCACCAACTGCGCGAGCGGGCAGCGAAAGCCCTTTTGGAATCCGGCAAGGATTCAAAATAACTACAAAGGGACGGACAGCGCCCGAATCGCAAGGCCCCCGTTGTCACGACAGTATGCATAATCCCGATTCGATGCGTAAGAATCATCCCGTCTCCCTCGAATATACCAGTCCAGAAAGGACGGCACCATGCATCGAGACACCTACTTTGCCGCTAATCAGGCTCTCTGGGACCAAAACACTGCGGTACACCTCGAAACCCCCATGTATGACATGGCGGGGTTTCTCGAAGGGCGCTGCTCTCTGATGGATATAGAGCGGCAAGCCCTCGGGGACATACACGGCAAGTCACTGCTCCACCTTCAGTGTCATTTTGGACAGGACACCCTGTCCTGGGCACGCCTCGGAGCCAAGGCCACGGGGGTAGACTTCTCCCCGGAGGCCATTAAGGTCGCCCGCGCGCTCAATGATGAACTGAAACTGGATGCCACTTTTGTGCAGTCCAATATCTATGCACTCCCCGAGAAACTCGAAGGAAGCTATGATGTCGTCTTTACATCCTATGGCGTACTGTCCTGGCTTCCCGATTTGGAGGCTTGGGCAAGCCTGATTCGCCGCTACCTGAAGCCGGGCGGAACGTTTTACATCGTGGAGTTTCATCCATCGCTCTTGACGATTGAGTTTGACGATGGCTCGATTGCCTATCCCTATTTCAACACCGGCTATCCCTTGGAGGAAGACGTGACAGGAAGTTATGCCGACCGCGATGCGGATATTGGAGGGAAAGCGTATTTCTGGTTTCACGCGCTCCATGAAATACTTGGCCCCTTACTGCGAGCCGGACTCGTACTCGAAGACTTTCAGGAGTTCGACTACTCGCCGTACAATTGCTTTCCCAATATGCACGAACGCGCACCCGGGGAATATGTGTATGGCAACTATAATGTATCGTTACCCCACCTCTTCAGCCTGAAGATGACGGCCTCCTGAAATGGCTGGTCCCACGCCCCTCATTCGACCTGCACGCCCTGAAGATGTGGATGCTGCCACGCCCCGCATTTTCAGCTCCGGCCCCGATTCCTTTCGCTATGTCTTC
>JAUIMA010000220.1 GCA_030432675.1 Candidatus Hydrogenedentota bacterium
TCATTATCGCCACGCCGCCCCACACCCACCACGAAATCGTACACGCGTGCCTCGATGCTGGAAAACACGTGTTTGTCGAAACACCCCTTGCAACCACCATCGACGACGGAAGGGCCATCGTTGAGAAAGCCCATGAAGCAGGGCGCATCGTGCAGGTGGGGCACCAACGCCGCTATCACCCCAACTACAACCTGGCTATGAAGCGCTTTCGCGAAGAGGGATTACTGGGTCGGCTCTCAGAAATCGACTGTCGTTGGTCCAGGAACACGTCGGGACGTCGCAACTTGGAGCAAGACTATGACTTCAATGAAATCGAAAGAGCGTTCATCGATACCGACCTGGAACATCACCTGAACTGGCGGCTGTACGCGAATCCCAATGGTGGCCCAAGCCTGGACCTTCTACCCCTGTCTATGGATGTGTCCAACTGGTTTACCGGCGTAACGCCCACAAAAGTATATGCGTCGGGCGGTCTTGACCACTGGAGTGACGGGCGCACCAGCCCCGACAACTTTTCGGCGCTATTCGAATATCGATTGGCGCCCAACGGCAACCCTTCGGAACATCCCGTATCCCTGGAAGACTCTCCGGGTGCAACTACCCCACCTTCCCCCTACACCCTGCGGTGCCACTATTCCTTCAGCCTCGCCCGCACGGACGCGGGACGTTTCGAACGTCTGTCGGGAACCCACGCCAGCCTGAAACTGGCACCGCAGGGCGACTGCCTCATGGAATTTGAAGTAGTGCGTTCCGACGTTCGCGTGCGTGACTTCGCGAGATACAAGAACGAAATCCTGAGGGAGTATGAAAAGACACATGGCCCCTTGAGCGAAGCGGAACGACAAAATTTTGTGGCTACGGGAGGGAGCTCCTACTCTGTATCTCCAAACGTCCCTCTCCACGCCGTGGATTCCGAAGAATCCGCCGAAGTTCATCAATTCCGGGCCTTCGCCGACCACATCCGAAATGGTGGCACACCACGGGCCAACGTCATGGTGGGGCTGGCGGCGGTGATCGCGGGGGCCTCCGCCCGGAAGTCCTATGAGACCGGCAACCCGGTCGACATCGACCCGGCGTGGATGGAATTCGAGTTCGACACCCCTTCCATCACCGACTATGACCCCGACATAACGGCCATCGAAGCAGAAGTGTAGTGGCTGGGTTTACCCGTATGAGCCAATAAGAAACCCCAAAAAGCGCAACCTATATCAACAAAACTCCCCTCCTCGGAGGGGCTGGGGGTGGGTCGAGTCTCGAAGCATGTCGAAAACCCACCCCTGCCCCCTCCCGGGAGGGGAATTACCCGACACTGCCGTTGATCTTCGCTTGCCGGGATAGATTTCCCATCGACAAATCAACCCATCAGGCCAAATTTCCACCCCACCTTACCCACCTGAAATTATTTTCAAAATAGTGGGAACTTCTTCGTCAAATTGGACATATATTGCTGCGAAGGCTGGACCTTCACTTTCGATCCTTGAACTATCCTTTACAGCGGAGCAACACAGCATGAAAACTACCCCATCCCGTTCCCTTTTCTCTTATACCGGCGTTGCGGGACTCCTTTTGGCCATGGCCCTCCTTAACGGCTGCCAAAGCAATAAAGACAAAGCCCCTATCACCCCCCTGGGCGAAGCCACGGACCAGACGACCGACACCGAGCCGGCCGACAGTGAATCCCTTCCTGGAATGGATGCCGATAAGCTCTTCTTCCAGAAAGTCGACGGCCTCAGCCCGATTTACTTTGGCTTCGACAGTTCCTCGCTGGACACGCCGGCCCTGGCCGATGTACGGGCCGCGTCGGACCTGCTCAAGACCGACCCCAAGGCCATCGTCCAGATTGAAGGCCATGCCGACGAGCGCGGCACCCAGGAATATAACCTGGCTCTTGGCGAACGCCGTGCCCAGAGTGTGCGCAATCACCTCCGGACGCTGGGCGTCTCGGGCGACCGCATTGTGACTATCAGTTATGGCGAAGAAATGCCCGCCGCCAGCGGCAGCAATGAGGCAGCGTGGGCCAAAAACCGACGTTGCGAGTTTTCCAAGGCGCAGATTCAGTAGCGCCTCCTGAAACGGTACCCCGTTGGTTCCCGTGAGCACCGACACCCCCTGGTCCAGCCTCGGGGTGTCGGTTTCTCATGGATAGGGAAAATAGTTGCGGACATTTTCCCCGCTGAATCGTTATAAAGACAGAATCCGGGCGCTCCAATAACGCACCATTTTGAAACGATTCGAAGAACTGGACAGCGCGCCGTGTCGCGCCCTATAATAAGATGTCAGGGTTTACAAAACGACGTAAAGTCTGAGTCCTGATTTATCGGTGAACTCGGTATTCCCTGACACCACCCAATACCTATCTGGCGGTCGTGGTGCCAAGCTGCGGCTGACCCGTCGCGCAGTCCCTCAGGAGTGGGCCTGTCTGCGGGCAAAACCCAAACCGTTGCGAACCCTGGTCTCGCATTACAAAGGAGAAGTCATGAACGAAGTTACACGTCGTAATTTCATGAAGGCTGCTGGCGCAACTGCCGGCGTAGCCATCGCAACGGGGTATAACCCGCTCGCGTACGCGCAAAACGAAAAAGTTCGCATCGGCTGCATCGGCACGGGCGGCCAGGGTAACTTCCACCTGGGCGACGGCATCTGGGGTGCCAATGACCTCGAAGTCGTGGCCGTAGCCGACGTCTACGAACCGCACCAAAAGGGCGGTGCCCTTCGCGGCTGGCTCGCCAACGCGCAAGTCGTTCTCGAAGGTGGTCGCCCCACCCCCGAGCAGATGGCCAAGCTCAAAGCCGTCACCAAGCCGACTCCCTACTATGACTATAAAGAGATGATCGAGAAAGAAGAACTCGACGCCGTCGTCATCTCCACGGGCCTCACGGAACACTATGAGCCCACCATGTACTGTCTGGAGCAGGGACTCTATGTGTTCTGCGAAAAGACCATGTGCTACGAAATCGAGCACGCCCGTGACATCGTGAAAAAGGCCAACGAAAAGGGCCTCTTCGTTCAGGTCGGTCACCAGCGTCGTTACAATCCCAATTACAACCTGGCCATGAAGCGCTATCTCAATGAAGATTGGCTCGGTCGCATCAACCACATGGAAATGCAGTGGCACCGCAACGCCGCCGGCCGCCGTGTGGTCGACAATGACTATGCCTTCAACGAAATGGAAAAGAAGTTCATCAAGACCGATCTGGAGCGCCACCTTAACTGGCGTCTCTACGAAGAATACTCTGGTGGTCTCTTCACCGAACTGCTGACCCACTCCGTCGACATCGCCAACTGGTTTGCCGGCACCCTGCCCTCCCGCGTGTATTGCACGGCGGGCACGGACTACTGGCGCGATGGCCGTACCGTGGCCGACAACATTTCCGTCATGTACGATTACGACGTGAGCCGCAAAGACGGTGCCTTCATCAATGTCGACAGCCGGAATGAATACCAGGACTTCATGAAGATCAACAAGCCCTACACGGTGCGTTGCTTCTACTCCAGCATCCTCGCCAATGCCAAGAAGGGTGCCGGCGAAATGTTCATGGGCGACAAAGGCGCTATCGAGCTTACCGAAGCCGACGGTTGCTGGTTTACCCAGGAACCCTGGGCGACCCCCCTCACCGACGAGCAGAAAGCCGAAAAGCAGGCTATCCTCGACGCCTTCGCCGAAGAGACCAAGGAAATGTCCAAGGCCGAGCGCGAAGCCTACAAGATCAGCTCCGGCCTCAGCCGCAAGCTCGGCAACTCCGCTATCGACGGCGCCCAGATGTTCGCCGCCGAAGGTTCGGAAACCACGGCCGACGTGCACCAATTCAACGCCTTCGCCGCGTGCGTCAAGAGTGGCAAGGCTCCCCGCACCAACGAAATGGTGGGCCTCGGTGCCACCATCGTTTCTGTGGCCGCCCGCAACGCCTCCAAGACCGGCGGCGTGATTGAAATCGATCCCGCCTGGTCCCAGTTCGACTTCGAGACGCCCAGCGCCACGATGTACGACGAAGACATCCAGGCCATCGAAATCCCTGAAATGGAAACGAAGGCCTAATCAATTCCGACTGTTGCCTCCGCCGGACCGCTTGGGTGGTCCGGCGGGGGACCCATAAATCCTCCGCGTTTTCTACTCCAATTCCTCGGAGTCAGAGACGCCCCTGATGAACCCCCATTAACACCAGACACCACCCCTACACCCCGTGTGTGCCTTGGAACGGAGAAACACCATGAAACTCATGAGCAATCTCACCGCGCTGACGCTTGTTGCCATGCTCGCAGTCCTTTCCGGATGTGGCGAAACCGCCCCGCCTGAAGAAATCAAAGTCGTCCGCAATGAGACCCCGGATGAAGCCGCACCGGCAGAAGAAGCACCTGCAGAAGAAACTCCGGCTCCTGAGGCACCCGCCGAAGAGATGCCGGCAGAAGAAACGCCTGCTCCCGAAGCCACCCCGGCGCCCGAAGCAACGCCCGCACCGGAAGCCACCCCCGCCCCCGCCGCTGCCGGTCCGGTTACCTACGTCATTGAGCCCAACGACGACAACGCCATCGGCTTCACCGGCTACAAGGTTACCGGTAAGCAGCAAGGCAGCTGGGGCGACTACAACGGCACGGTCGTCATCACCGACGGCAATCCCGAAACCGCCCAGATCACCATCACCTTCGACATGACGTCTATCTTCACCACGGCCTCCATGCTGACGGAAACCTTGCACGAGGAATCCTGGTTCAACATCGGTGCCCATCCCGAAGCCTCCTTCACCTCCTCTGGCGTAAAGAAGACCGACGCTGGCTACGATGTTTCCGGCAAGCTGCTGGTCCGCGGTGTTGAAACCAACATCACCTTCCCCGCCACCATCGCCGTCGAAGGCGACGCGCTCACGGCTGCTGCCGACTTCGCGCTCCTCCGCAGTGACTGGGGCATGACCGACACCGGTCTGGCCGACGACCTCGTCAAAGACGAAGTCCGCATCACCTTCGATATCGTTGCTGAAAAGCAGTAATTCCGTTGACACGGCCTCGGCCGTTTTGCTACTATTCGTGTCCCGACAAGCGCGTAAGTGACGTCGGCATCCCGAGTTGATTGGAATACCAATCACCTCACCCCAGGGCGGTTAGCTCAGTTGGTTAGAGCGCCACGTTGACATCGTGGAGGTCACAAGTTCGATTCTTGTATCGCCCACCATTTAGCCCGTTAAACACCGGGAAGCTTCGGCTTCCCGGTGTTTTTTTGTGGTAGCCCTTTGGGCGACCCCTCGGATGTCACCGCCCAGGATGCGCCGGGAATCACGGGCTTCGATTTGCTAAACTGCTCTTCAAACGTTGACCTACGGAGCCCCACATGAAATCGCTGTTGTGCAAATCTCTCCTCCCCCTTGCCCTTCTCGTGGTCACCGGCCTGACCGCATCGGCCCAGGGCACCCTGAAGGTGGCCGCCATCTTCGGCGACCACATGGTCTTGCAACGAAACGTCCCCCTCGTCTTCTGGGGTCAGGCCAGGGAGGGTATGACCGTACGACTCTCTTTCGCGGGCCAGACGGGGATAGCAACGGCCGATACCACGGGCGCCTGGCGGATACGCCTCTCCCCGGTGGCGCCCTCCCAGGAGGGGCAGCCCCTTCGCTTCCACACCGATGAAGAAGAAATCGTGTTCCACGATGTCCTCGTGGGGGAAGTCTGGCACGCCAGCGGTCAATCCAATATGGAGATGAAGGTCAATGCCGTGGCCGCCCGTCTCCCCCAGGCACAGGAAGACCTGGCCAACGCCCACCTTCCGGCTATCCGCTTTCGCCGCATCGGGAGCAACGGTTCCCCAACGCCCCTGCCCGACCTCGCGGAGAAGGGCCATTGGGTAGTCAGTACGCCTGACACGGCACCCACATTCTCCGCAGCCGCCTTTTATTTCGCCCGCGAGCTACACGCGAAGCTCGGCGTGCCCGTTGGCGTGATCGATACCTCCCGGGGTGGCACCCCCATCGAACCCTTCATCCCACGGGAAGCCTTCTCGGAGCACCCCACCCTTCAGCGTGAATTGGCCCTCGGGGATGCCGGTGATCTCGACGGTATCTGGCGCTTACCCGGTGGCGTCTACGCGCGGGATGAAAACTGGTTGCCCGGGCGCTTGTTCCATTCCCGGGTGGCCCCCATCACGGACTTCGCGGCACGGGGCCTCATCTGGTACCAGGGAGAGTCCAACTGTGGCACCCGGGAAGACCCGCGCGACTACCGCCACAAGATGGCCGCCCTGGTAAAGGGTTGGCGAATGGCCCTCCATAGCCCCGATATGCCGGTCTACTTTGTCCAGCTACCCGGCAGCGGTGCGGGACCCGGCTGGCCTTACCTCCGCGAGGAGCAACGGCGGAGCGCAAGCCTGCCCCATACGGGCATGGTGGTGACCATCGACCTGCTCGACGCCGACATCCATCCGCCCAACAAAATCGATGTGGGCAAACGGCTGGCACGGTGGGCCTTGGCGAATACCTATGGCAAGTCCCTCCCTTTTAGTGGCCCCCTATTCCGCGAGACCCTCATTGCCGACGGTCGCGTGACCGTACATTTCGATCATGCAGAGCGTGGCCTTATGGTGGCCATCAAGGAAGGTCTGACTCCCCCGCAGGAGTCCGCCGATCAGTCCCTCGCCCTGTTCGAAGTGGCCGATGCAGACGGCACATGGCACACGGCCCATGCCGAGATCCTGGACAAGACGGTGGTTGTGCATCATGAAGCCGTGCCCGACCCCCGCGCTGTGCGCTACGCCTTTGCTGTCAGCCCCCCGCACTGCCGTCTTTACAACCGCGACGGCCTCCCCGCATCGCCCTTCTGTTCCGACGAACGCTTCCTCGACTACGACCCCAACCTGCCAACCGAGTGACACGCCCATTGCCGTGGGCGCGAACGAGCGACAGGTAGATCGGCATTCCGATCCATCACACAATGCGCGGTGCCAAAGGGCTATCGCCCCTCTCCCAGCCTGCCTATTCAACGCGGCTCACGGTGCCTGAACCCGACCGACGCTCGCCTGAGAACAAACGAACCGATTCCTTACCGGCTATCCATCGCTTATCCTGAACGCTCCCATGGCCGTTACTAAACGTTACGCTATGCTGTGGTCGCCACAAAAGTCTCCAATTATCAATCGCGGTCTGCTACACTTTTCCAATAGCAATCGTGAACGGTTTAAAAACGAGTCCACAATCCCGTCGGAGATAGTCATCATGTCCCATCGCCCTGCCATGAACCGCCGCCACTTTCTCGCCGCCGCCTCTGCGGCCGCCCTGACCTGGCCCTTCGCCAACATGGCCCGTGGTGATGCCCCCGACCGCAACGTCGTAACCGCCGACTATCCCTTTAAACTCGGCGTGGCTTCCGGTGACCCCGCCCCCGATGGGGTCGTGCTGTGGACCCGGCTCGCCCCGGCCCCCCTTACGGATGGTGGGGGCATGCCCCCGGAAGATGTCCGCGTCCACTGGCAGGTGGCCCACGATGAAGGCATGACCAAAATCGCTGCGAAAGGCGTTACGACGGCCTCTAAAGACTGGGCCCATTCGGTCCACGTGGAAGTTCAAGGGCTCGAGGCGGACCGCCACTACTTTTATCAGTTCAAAGCGGGCAATGAAATCAGTCCCGTCGGACGCACCCGCACCGCCCCCCTGGCCACGGCCATGCCCGACGCCCTCCGCTTCGGATTCGCCTCGTGCCAGCACTACGAGTCGGGCTACTTCACCGCGCTGGGTCACATGGCCAACGACGACCTCCACGCCGTCGTCCATCTCGGCGACTACATCTACGAATACGGCCCCAACGAAAAGGCCATCCGTCAGCACAACAGCAAAGAAATCGAAACCCTCGACGAATACCGCAACCGCTACGCCCTCTACAAGACAGACCCCGACCTCCAGGCCGCCCACGCCGCTTTCCCCTGGATGGTCACATGGGACGACCACGAGTTTGATAACAACTGTGCGGGGGACATCTCCGAAGAGGACGGCATCGACCCGGTGAAATACCTCGCACGCCGCGCCAATGCCTACAAGGCCTACTACGAGAGCATGCCCCTGCGCCGCTCGGCCCTGCCCCATGGCCCGATGATGCAGCTTTACCGCAACGTGACCTACGGTCGCCTGGCCCAGTTCAATGTCCTCGACACCCGCCAGTACCGCACCGACCAACCCTGTGGCGACCACAATGTGGCCCCCTGCGACGGCGTCTTCGATCCCAACGCCACCCTCCTGGGTGACATCCAGGAAAAGTGGCTCTGCGATGGACTCGCCGCATCCCCCGCGCGCTGGAACATCCTCGCCCAGCAGGTCATGATGGCCCGAGTCGACCGCACCCCCGGCGATGCCGTGGCCTGGAGCATGGACCAATGGGCGGGTTATGACGAGGGCCGAAAACGCCTCTTCCGCTTCCTCCGTGACCAACAAGTCAGCAATCCGGTCGTCCTCACAGGCGACATCCACACCAACTGGGTCAACGACCTAAAGATTGACTTCGACAACGAAAAGGACCCCACCATCGCCACCGAATTCGTGGGCACTTCCACCACCTCCGGCGGCAACGGCGCTGAAAAGCGTAAGGATACGGACGGCGTATTGGCCGACAATCCTTTCGTAAAATTCTACAACGCCGAACGGGGCTACGTCCGCTGCACCGTCACCCCCGACCAGTGGCAGACCGATTTCCGGGTGGTTCCCGACATCTCCAAACCCGGCGGCGAATGCCTCACCCGCGCCACCTACGTCGTGGAAAACGGCAAACCGGGCGCCGAGCGGGCGTAAGGCGATGCGCCCCCTGGATAGACTCTCGGCACGATGAAATTCACCTCACTTTTCGCGCTGCTCGCTTTGACCTGCCTCTGGTATGCCCTCCGGGTCGAAGTGCTCCCGGCACGTATCGCACTGGTGGTATTCGGCGCAACGGCGGCGGCGCTGTCCCTCGCCTACATGTTGTCGGCGTCGGGTGCCCTCCTCAAGACATCCGACGGGCGCATGCAGTGGTATGCGTGGGCACTGCTCTGGCCCTACTTGCTCGCCAACGTGTTGCTGCTTTTCGCCTATCGGCTGCTCTCACGAGAGAACTGGTTTGACGAGATTATTCCGGGAATCTACTTGGGTGGGCGTCCAGGCACCCGCGATAAAGCAGCGCTCACGCATTTTGGGATTACCAGTGTGTTGGACGCGACGGGCGAATTCCCAGAGACCGCATTTGTTCGAGGCGAACTGGCCTATCGCGGCCTTCCCCTCCTCGATACGCAGGCCCCATCGCAGGCACAGCTCCGCGACGCCGTGGCCTGGTTGACAGAACAATGCACTCAGGGTGCCTTATTGGTTCACTGCGCGTTAGGACATGGCCGCAGTGCGACTTTTGTCGCCGCCTACCTTCTGGCGACCCGACACGCCACTTCCGCTGAAGAAGCCGTGAAGCAGGTACAGGCCGCACGACCCGGCGCCAAGCCGAATGTCGCCCAAATGGCGGCACTGGAAGCCTTTATGAAGTCTGTTGAGGCGGGTTCGGAAGGATAGTAGCGTCCCTTCACCCACAAAGGGGCCGCGTCGTGATGCCATCGCGTGCGACGAGGTGGGGGCACCCCATGGCAAGCCCTCCGCCATGCCGTCCGCCCGCACCACCGATTCATCCCCTCATCATACGTGCGTTATAATAAAACCCGTTGCGGTCGATGGCCGTCTTATTAAAAACGGAAAGTCCCTTTAGATGAAAAAACGTGGTTGTCTCAAACGAATTTTCCAGGCGTGCTGTGCCCTGTCCCTCGTACTGCTA
>JAUIMA010000221.1 GCA_030432675.1 Candidatus Hydrogenedentota bacterium
ATTCGACTCCGTGTCCGCCATATCAAAGTCCGCCAGGAGCGGGTCCTTCAGCGAACGCTTCACATGGGTGTAGATGCTGCGCCGGGTATGGTCTTTCTTCGGCGACTTGCCCCACACCTTGTCGGGAGTAGAAGAGGTGGCCAACACCGCTTCGGGCATGGGGGGGTAGACATGGGGACCGCCCATCTCCAGATTCAGGCTCTGATTGACAGCCAGCATGGAATCCCGGATTTCTTCGGCCTCCAGACGCCGTATATCAAAGCGCCAGAAACGATTGTTCTCGGGGTCCTTCGCCAGTGCGTCGGCGTTGCTCTTCGACGACATGCGATACGTATTCGATAGCAGGATCATACGGTGCATGGCCTTGATGGACCACCCTTGGGCAATGAACTCGCTCGCGAGCCAGTCCAGCAGCTCAGGGTGCGTTGGTGCCTCACCCATGGTGCCAAAGTCGTTGGAGGTTCGCACGATGCCCCGACCAAAGTGATATTGCCAGATGCGGTTGGCCATTACCCGTGCCGTCATCGGGTTTTCGCCACTAGCGAGCCAGTCGGCCAATACCTTGCGCCGTCCCGAACTCGGGGCCGACTCATCCACAGCGGGAATAGCGGCAGACGCGGTGCGCAAGATGGCGGGGAAGTCGGGCTGCACAACATCCCCCTCGACATGGGGGTTGCCCCGTAAGAGGATGTGACTGTCTGGAACCTTGGGGCCTGTCGAAGTGACGGTCGTGGCCCAGACACCCGGTACATGACGATTCCGGGTGGCCTTCAGGTCTTTCTGGAGTTTTTCATAGGTGAGACGCTCTTCCTTCGAGAGGACCTCGCCGCCACGTTCCGCCAGGAGCTTAGCCACGTCCGGCGTATTGGCCTCTGCCGTACCGATCGAAAGGGGACGTGCCGTGAAGGACGGTCCCGACCAGGTCAGGTCCAGTTGCGGGGTGTCATAGGTGTTGAAGTAGTCTACACGAAATTCATGGTGTCCCGGCCAGAGCGGAATGGAGACCGTGGCGCTGTGAAGGCCCGTGCCGGTGACTTCATGGACGACGTTGCCGCCCACCGTGAGTCGGAGCCCATCCTTCGCCGCCACGGTGAACGTGTGTTCGCCCTCCTCCGTGACCCGGAGCCGTCCCTCAAATACCAGCCCCATGGCATCCTCGCGGCTGGCGGCCGTTAAGGAAAGGAAGTTGTGTTTCGGCGCGCCTTCCGTCTCCGGGCGCAGCGTGTCAAAGGCGGGTAAGGCCTCCCACGTGTCCCGGTAGAATCGATACTTCAGGTCAACCAGATCACTGCGGAGGAAGGGGGCCTTGTCCGTTCCCTGCTTCTCATTCAATGCCGTAAGGAAGTTTTGTTCTACCTGATAGATACGGTCATTGAGTGCGGCGATTTCGCTATTCTTTTTCGCAACACCCGCGTCGTAGGCCGCCTGCTCCTCTGTATTCATGGCCGGTGTCAATTCGGATTGGCGCTGGGTCGACTTTACCCCCTGAAGGAAGGCCACCATGCTGTAGTAGTCTGCCGCAGGGAAGGGGTCGATTTTGTGATCGTGACACCGTGCGCAGCCCAGGGTGCTACCGAGAAAGGTCGCACTGATGGTCTGGATCATCCCGTCCAGTTCATCGTAACGGCCCAGCAGTTTGTCGGCCGGTTCATCATCCCAGATAGCCAGACGATACAGTCCCGTGGCGATCAATTGCTCCGGGCCCGCGCCCGGGAGCTCGTCACCGGCTATCTGCTCCCGAATGAATTGGTCGTAGGGCTTGTCTTTATTAAACGCGTTGATGACGTAGTCCCGATAACGCCACATGAAAGGCTTCGCAGAATCTCGCTCGAAGCCGTGGGTCTCCGCATAGCCCACCACGTCGAGCCAGTGCCGCGCCCAGCGTTCGCCGTATTGGGGGCTGGCCAGCAACTCGTCGACCAGGCGTTCGTAGGCCTCGGGATCATCATCATGTATATAGGCCTGCACGGCTTCCGGCGCGGGCGGGAGGCCCGTCAAGTCATAATAGAGTCGGCGTATCATCGTCCGGCGTGACGCGGGTTCAGCCGGGGTAAAGCCAGCTTCGTCCAGCCCATGGCGGATAAATGCGTCAATCGGGTTGCGCACCCAGTCCGGGTCGGAGACTGCGGGCACCTCGGGACGGGTCAGGGGTTGATAGGCCCAGTGGTCAAGTCCATCGGGACCCGTGTGGTGTTCCACTTCGGGTTCGACACCGAAGTCCACGCCCTCAGGTGCCCAGGGAGCCCCCATTTCCACCCAGCGGGTCAGGGTGTCGATGTCCGATTGGGCCAGCTTGCCCGAAGGCGGCATTTCATGCTGCGCATCCTTATAGCTGATCATCTGGAGGATTGCGCTGGCTTCAGGATTTTCCCGGTCAATGCCCAGCCCCCGGCTGGTTTCCCGTAAGACACCGTCCAAACTTGTAACCCGAAACTCGCCCTTGACGACGGGCCGTCCACCGTGGCACTTAAAGCAGTTTGCTGCCAGAATTGGCTTCACCTGCTCTGTAAAAAATGTGGCCGGGTCCGGGGCCTGTGCGCTGGCAAAGGGTACACCGCAGGTGAGATACAGCCCTGCGGCACCAAGAAGTAGTGATCGATACATGTACTACACCCAATTTTCCGCCAGGCGGAAGAGGTCGGTCGGGGCGCGAATCGCCCCACTGCGCCGAGTTCGTAAAATCTTTGAAAAGTATTCCGATCATTAGCATAACGCAAAGGAAGGCGGACTGCCAACCCCGCGTACCCCGCGAAATGCCCTGTTTTGCCCCCGTCCTGGTCGGGGGATCTCCGCTCGACTCCGGACCCAATGCGACACGTCAAAAGGGGAGCGCCCCGGAGGGTGCGAAAACTCCGGGGCGCTCGGGGTGTGATTGATGCGGAAAAACTATCAGGGAATCGAAGCGGCGGCCGCGAATCCACGGGATGTTACACCGCCGGAACCTTGTTTCTGGAATTCGACGTGGCCATCCATAAACAAGACATTGCTGCCGCCGGGGATGTGGTTGTAATAGGCAGTGGTCGAGCCACTGAGCTGGTCATACAGAATAGGCACTTCGCTTTGTGCGGCAGCCGAGCCCGCTGGATTGTTGATATCCGTTATCAGGAAGCGCTCAATCCCTTCGCGCAGGCGATACATGGTGTTGCTGCCGCCGTTACCAATGGGACCGCCATTGGCCGTGATGGCCGCGTTGATACCGCCTGATCCGTCATAGGGAATGTAATCGCCGAAGTCGATGTCTTCCTGGGTGTGCTCAAACTGAATCCGAACGGCGGTTTCCGGATCCCCGCCCGCTTCGGTGACATTGCGGGCCGGTGCCGCTACCAGGAGCACGACCAGATAACCCACAACCTGAGGGGCCGCCAGCCAATCCGCGGGGATATCCGGGTTGAGGAAACTTACGGACATAATCTCCTCGTCAATATCATCATAGACCCACGCCGTGTAGGCATAGCTGATATCCGACTTGCCGATGCCGTAGTCGTTGTCGGAGCAGGGCAGGTGAGCCCACGGCTCGCCGGTCGCGGGGTTGTTTAACACATTTGCTTCCTGGTCGGAGGGGCAGTAGATCACCTGCTGATCCGTCAGGTACTCGGGGTAAATCTCACTCATGCGCATGAAAAAGGCCGCCGCAGAGTAGGGGCTGTCAAAGGTAAAGCTGTCGTTTGTGCCGCCCGTTCCACAGTCCAACCCGCCGAATTCGTTGCCCTGCGGGTTGGGGTACAGATTGCCCTTGCTTTCATTAGAATACATCTTTGCCACCAGGCCAAGCTGCTTCAGGTTGTTCTGACAGCTGGCGCGGCGGGCTGCCTCACGGGCACGTGCAAGCGCCGGTAAAAGGATGGCCGCGAGAATGCCGATAATGGCGATCACGACAAGCAATTCAATCAAGGTAAAGCCAGTTCGTTTCATTGGAATCTCTCCGCGTTGGAATAAGCAAAAATACCGGATAAAAAAATTTGGTTTTCAACGGGTACTGCTGAGACGCAATGGGAGTCCTCCATGCCCCACTGCTCAAATCACACCATAAGCACCTGGAAAGTGATTGATAACTCAAAATGGTAGCAGGTATGGTGCGATGCGTCAACGATTTTCAATGCTTCCCATCGTGAATTTGGAAGAAGGATGTCTGAGAATGATGAAAAATAGCATAAATAAAGGCGAATAAGAATGTATGGATTGCGCTGTCACAGGGTAGGATAATGCTCAAACGGTGTTTGGTTGACCTAACATTATCGATAATGTTAGGGTGCCTTTTGAATGGGGGGAACGCTATGGACACATAGAAAGTTACTGCATGAACAAGAAACGCCCCACTATTTACGACGTGGCCCTTCGGGCCAACGTCTCCGCGAATACCGTCAGCCGTGTCATCAATGGAAAAACCGGGGTAGGCGATGCGACCCGGGAGCGGATACGAGGTATCATCGATGAGCTCGGATACTTCCCCAACGTCGGTGCCCGCGCTCTCCGCGGTGGACGTCCGGGCTGCATCGGGGTGGTTCGCTCCTCCACCACCGAGGATGTCCCCCTGAGCCATCCCTTTATCCAGTGGCTATTTGGAGAGATGCATCGGGTCTTCGGGGCCAGGGGAGAGCGCATCTGCTTCGACATGAGTCCCTGCGCACCGGGGAATGGCACTGACTACGGACGGAGCATATGGGAGAGCCTCTTCTCCGCCTGTGTGCTGCTGAATCCCCTCTCACCCGGGGATACCACCATTCCCCGCATCCACCGCTTTGGTATTCCCTACTTGAGCCTGGGGCGTCTGGACTCCTTTCCCGAATGTAGCAGTGCCACCGCAGACTACGAGCGGGGCGCTTATCTCAGTACCAAATACCTGATTGATCGCGGTCATCAGTCCATCGCCATGGTCCGTGCCTTTGCGAACGCCCAGCCGGGTATCGATCGGGAACGGGGCTACCTGAGGGCCCTGGAAGAAGCGGGATTGGTTCCGGATGAACGGCTGATTCAATCGGTCAACTTCAAGACGAGGGACAATGCCCTGATCGTCCATCGACTGCTCGTCGATGGTAAGGTAACCGGTCTGGTCGATTGCAGCGCCACAGAAGACGCGTGGAGCATGCGGGAAGGAGCCCGGCGGGCAGGGCGAACAGTGGGGAAGGATTTTGAGACCGTCGTCTGGACCTATAGTAACGACGCGGCCGTCTTGCCAGAAGCCAGTGCCCATCTCTGGTTACCAGTGCGTGAAGCCGCGGCCGAAGGACTCGAACTTCTGGCCGCCTGGCACCGGGGTGAGCGCGAAGGGCCCATTGATATCCAATACGCGCCCGCCCTCTTTGAGTCCATGCCCGACGTAGAAATGACCCAATCGAAGCGTCTCTTCGGCCAACCCTGACGCCCCCGGATCGGGTTGTGTCGCTCCTGATTGCGGGGAAAGGTGGATCTTTCCGAGGGAAATTGCCTATCCTCACTTTCGTGGTTGCGCCGCTACAACGGGTCCACCGCACGGATAAACACAATCGCTTAACCGGCAGGGAGTATGCCTTTATGAAATCTATTTCTCGACGTCAATTTGTGCAGGCAAGTGGTGCGGCGGCTGCGGCCATGGTCGGTGGAGGTCTTTTTCCACTCGCCGCCCAGGCGAAAGCGCTGCCTGGTGCGAACATGAAGCTCGGCCTGGTGACCTATCTCTGGGGCCAGCACTGGGATCTCGATACCATCATCAAGAATTGCACCGCCAGCGAAGTGCTCGGCGTGGAATTGCGGACGGAGCATGCTCACGGCGTTCAGCCTTCCATCTCCAAGGCGGAACGGGAGGAGGTAAAGAAAAAGTTTGCCGATAGCCCCGTTACCTGCCTCGGACCCGGCACCAATCAGGACTACGATGATCCGGATCCCGCCGTGCTCAAGGCCAACATTGAAGGTACCAAAGAGTTTATCCTGCTCAGCCACGACATTGGCGCAACCGGGGTTAAGGTTAAGCCCAACAGCTTCCACGAAGGGGTAGACCGCCAGAAGACCATCGAACAAATCGGGAAGTCCCTCAATGAGGTCGGTAAGTTCGCCGGTGAGCACGGGCAGCAGATTCGCGTCGAAGTGCACGGCTCCTGCTGCGAGTTGCCCACCATGAAAGCCATCTTCGATATCGCCGATAACCCCAATGTGGCCATGTGCTGGAATTCCAATGACCAGGACCTCAACGGCGAGGGCCTCGACTACAATTTCAATCTGGTGAAAGACCGTTTCGGTGCCACGGCCCACATCCGCGAGCTCAATGTCGGGAAATACCCCTACCAGCAGCTCATGGACAATTTCGTGGCCATGGACTACGACGGGTGGGTGCTCCTGGAGTGCCGCACGAAGGTCGAAGATGGCATTAAGGCCATGACGGAGCAACGGGAACTCTTCACCCAGATGGTGAAGAATGGTCAGATGAAAGTCAAAGCGTAATTAAGGAGGTACCCCATGGCTTCCACACGCCGTGATTTTCTAAAGTACTCGGCCGCGACCGCTGCGGCGGCAACCTTGCCCTTCGGGGCCGCCGAAGCCGCAGCAGGTTTTAAGCTGGACTATATCCTGGCATCGAGTCTCTATGGTCAGTTACCCATCAAAGACATCCTGCCGGAAGTGGCCAAGGTGGGCGCGACCCACATCGATATCTGGCCCAAGAGCCACGGCAGTCAGCGGGAAGAACTCGACGCCATGGGGGAAGAAGCCTTTATGGCCCTCCTGGCGGAGCACAACGTCAAATTGGGTATGACGACCCGCTACGATCTCGGACCCTTTAAGGTGAAGGATGAGTTGGCCCTGGCCGGTCGCCATGGTGCGCGCATTGTTATCGCGGGCAGCACGGGCTTCAAGGGCGACGCGGCTGCCCTGAAGGGTGCGGTAAAAGACTTCGTTGAAAAGCTGAAGCCTATGGCCGCTGCCGCCGAAGAGGCCGGGGTGGTGCTCGGCATTGAGAATCACGGCAACGCCTTGATTAACGAACCCGACTCCCTGCGTTACTTCGCCGAATTGGCGACAAGCCCGGGACTGGGTATTGCCTACGCGCCCTATCACCTGCCCTCGGACGCGGCGCTGCAAGGACAGCTCATCCGCGATATCGGACCCAAGCTCTGTCACTTCTATGCCTGGGAGCACGGCTATGGTAGCCATAAACCCATGCCCCGTGCCCGAGAGATGCAGCAGTTGCCGGGATTTGGTCAGCTTGATTTCGTGCCGCTCCTGCAGGGGCTCAAGGATATTAACTACGCGGGGTGGACCTCCGTCTTCATGCACCCCACACCCCGGGGCATTCCCATCATGCCGACGATTCCCGAGTCGACCTCGGCCCTGAACCGGTCGAAGGACTATCTCGAAGATTGCCTGAAGCAGTTGAAGTAACCCGCGTCGTGGTGTGAAGGTGGGCATGAAGCAACGCATCGACATACACTTCTGGCTCATGATCCTCGTGATCATGAGCCAGATTGCTGCGGGCCTTCTCGTGGAGAAGATTTGGAGTCTTGGCATCGGTGGGCCGGTGACCATCATCGGCACCATCATGATTATCGCTCTGTGCGTCATTAAGGTCCTCGCCTATTTTGATTTGCCGGCCCGATGGCGGGAGCAGCGCCTGCAGGGGAAGGCGGAGCGACTGCAGGCGGAGACGGAGGACCCGGTGCCCGAGTCCACGAAAGAAACCACGAAGCCATTGCCGAAGCCGGAAAGACCGGCGGCTGCAGAAGCGCCGGAAACACCGGCCGACTCATAGATTATTTATTGCGCCCTTGTGGCGGATTCACCCCATGGAGAAGTTACATGTCGAACAAAGTGCTTATCATCATCGGCGACGCGTCGGAAACGCTCGACACCCTATACCCCTATTACCGATTGCAGGAAGATGGCTTTGAACCCGTCGTCGCCGGGCCGGAAGTACACCGCTACCAGATGGTCATGCACGAAGTGAAGCCCGGATGGACCATCACCAAGGAGTGGGAAGGCTATACCCTGCAGGCAGACATTGCCTTCAAGGATATCAAGCCCGAAGAGTACGCGGGGATCTTTTTTTCCGGTGGTCGGGCCCCCGAATACATCCGGTACGACGAAGACCTCGTTCGCGTGACAAAACATTTCTTCGCCGAAAACAAGCCCATTGCCAGTGTATGCCACGGGGTCGAGATTCCCGCTTACGCCGATTGTGTGCGCGGACGCAAGATGGCCACCGTGCCCAAGTGCAAATTTGATCTTGAAGTGTGCGGTGGTACCTTCGTCGATGCGCCTTCCGTGGTGGATGGCAATCTCTTCAGTGGACGGACCTTCCACGACAACGGAAAATACCTCCGCCCCTGGATCGACGCCCTCATTGCCGCCCGCGACGGAAAGTAACGGATCGTATACTGAGAAGACTCCTGTGCCACGCGATATCGAGTGCTACGGGATCTCGTGTGCATGGAGCACGGAATACGTTTTCCATGGTTTGCCTTGGAGTCGGGCGTCCGAACACATGACACAGGCAATGACCGAACCTAGTGCACATCGCGCGCCTTCGTCGCTGTGATGTCCGTTGTTCCGTTCGTCCGGCCATGTGGTCTATGCAT
This sequence comes from Candidatus Hydrogenedentota bacterium, assembly GCA_030432675.1. Classification (GTDB taxonomy): domain Bacteria; phylum Hydrogenedentota; class Hydrogenedentia; order Hydrogenedentales; family JAEUWI01; genus JAEUWI01. Next base: position 8,544 of record JAUIMA010000221.1, read on the forward strand.
ACGAGTGGAATAGACCAGAAACTTACGCAATCATGCGGGAGATGAATTCATTGCAAGCCCGATTAATCCGCGCTGCCTTAATCCTCGGTACGAGCCTCGTGCCCGTCGCCTTGCCTGCCGCTGCCCAACCGGTGGTGGTCGGCTTTGAGCGCTTCGGCTCGGAAGCCAACACAGGGGTGTCGTCCGGCCTGTTGCTCTACAACGAACTGAGTTGCAGCGCCTGCCACGGAATGGCCACCGCGCAGCAGTCGGCCTTTCCCAAACGCGTTGCGCCCAAGCTGGAGGGCGTGGGGGAGCGGGTACGCTTTGACTACCTGCGGGCCTTTATCGCGGCACCCCATGCGGTAAAGCCCGGCACGACCATGCCCGCCGTCTTCGCGGGGAAGCCCGCCGCGGAAGTTGAAGCCGCCAGTGACGCGCTGGCCCATTTCCTCCTCAGTCTCGGTGGAAGTTTTACGAGCGACTCCGAAACACCCAACGCCGAACGGTTGGCCCGGGGTGAAGCGTTGTTTCATTCCGTCGGCTGTGTAGCCTGCCATGAGCCCACCAAGGCCCCCAACACGGGCCACTCCGATGACCCCTTCTGGGAGGCCGACTCCGTCGTGGAGACGCCAGACCGGGAAGTGCCCTCCGTACCCTTCCCTGATTTCGCCCAAAAGACTTCCGCGGCGGCCCTCGCAAGATTTCTCGCCGACCCCCTTCACGTGCGGCCCGGTGGTCGCATGCCCGACCTGCAATTGGCGGAAGAGGAAGCTGCGGCTATCGCGGCCTGGTTGGTCTATCGCAACGAAGCAACGCCCCCACCGTCGGAAGTTTCCTATGATCCGGCCAAAGCGGAAGCGGGGCGGGCCCTGTTCCAGACCGTGGGTTGCGCGGCGTGCCACGAAATCGACGGCACGAACTCGGTACTCGCGGCATCGGCCCTCACGCCGGAACGCCTGGAAGCCGGGGGCTGCATCGCGCCCGAAGCGACGGGAAAACAGCCCTGGTTTGCCCTTTCGGACAATCAGCGGGCTGCCCTGCGCACCCTGTTTGCGGAAGCGCCGGCCACCGAAACGCCGACCGTAGAAGACCGGATAAACCACACGGCCCTCGCCCTCAATTGCTATGCTTGCCACGAGCGCAATGGCCTCGGCGGACCGGAAGCTGGCCGCGCCCCCTACTTTACGGAGACTGAAGCCCTGGACCTGGG
>JAUIMA010000222.1 GCA_030432675.1 Candidatus Hydrogenedentota bacterium
CCAGTAGATTGGCGTCGGTCGTCCGGATTCGTGTATTGAGTTGTTCGATAATCCGCTCCTCGTCGTTAAAGAGGCCGGCCCCCCCCACTTCGGGGAGCCACTGGAGCTGTTTTACGATGCGTTGGAGTTGGTAGGCAACACTTCGTGGATTGGTGTCGTCGCAGATGAGGAGGTCGATGACCGGGGCCGATTGGAACATGTTCCCATAGCGTGCGCGATAAGTCATCGGACTGTCGCAAATCGATAACAACGACTGGAGCAGTGCCTCCTCGTTCTCCGTAGCTTGTTCCAAAGTTCGAAATACGAGGTGTGCGGTGTGACTGCTCCGCTCCAGCCGTTGGCCCATATCCAAAAAGAGTTGGCCCGACTCCCGGGTCATGTTTTCCCGCAGGAGGCCATTGAAGGCGGCAAATCCTTTGACGAGTTGGTTCAGTGCATAGAGCACCTCCCCCAGCGCCGGGCGGTTCCGTCGTTCCTGCAGCTGTATGAACTCCAGGGTAAAACTATTCAGGATACGCCAGTCATCCTCGGAGAATCGCTCGCGAACGACCCAGGCCGTTCGGCGTACCGCCAGGATATTGCTTGCGATCGTATTGGCTTGTTGGGCATTGAAGACGGCCTCGAAGACTACCTCTTGGATACGGTCCAGGGAACGCAACCAATCGTATCCATCACTTGGGGTCAAGGATTCATCGGTCCACGCGGCAGAGAGCCGCGTGTCGGCCCGTTTGGAGAAGAGCCCCATGGGGGCGGCGCGCAGGAGATTGCGCAGGGCACCCATGCTGCGGTACCCCGCTTCGTCGGAGCATTGGTTCAGCAGATGGCGAACATAGCGAACGGTTGCTTCCGTGCGCTCGCAGTAACGTCCCAGCCAGAGTAGGTTTTCGGCCAGGCGACTGGAAAGGTTTCGAGGTGACCGGCGCAGTGCCAGGGGGGTGCCTTTGTCACGCAACAGGCTGGTGAAAGGGGTTTGTCCTTTCGAAAGTACCCAGACATCCTTGCTCCCACACCCTTGTTGCATCGAAATGTCGAAGGCGTGGGTATGAGGACTCACCCGGGCAAGCCCGCCGGGCAGAACCCGGATGCTTTCCTGATCCCTTCCGCCAGTGGCGTAAACGCGGAGCACCAGGCTATTGGGAATCAGCTGGCCATTGGCGAATACCGGGATGGTTGAGGGTGTAACAGGATCGACTGCGACGAATTCGTAGGGACGCTCCTGCCACTCCGCGTAGCGTTGTTCGCGTTGTTCTTTAGTGAGATGAGAGACCGGCATTGTTTTTTCAACGCCGTGAAAGGCGGATTGAAGATGGTGGGCATCGAAATTTTTCTCCATCCACGCCTGATCAGTATCAATTGCACCCCAACGGGTGGGCGTCGAAGGAAGCAGCAGCTCCTCTCCGAGCAACTCTCGGGCCACCCGGGGGAGGACGGCATTCAGGGCGGCGACTTCCAGCAACCCACTCCCCACGTTGTTGCAGACGGTGACATTACCCGCCCGCACGGCACCCAGAAGGCCGGATATACCAAGGATGGAATCTCGCCGTAATTCCAGGGGGTCGCTAAAGGCGTCATCTACCCGGCGAAGCAGCACGTCAACCCGCTTCAGCCCTTCGATGGTCTTCAGGTAGACGAAGTTGTCCCGTACCGTCAAGTCTGCCCCCTCGAGAAGGTTGATGCCCAGATAGCGGGCCAGATAGACGTGTTCGAAATACACTTCATTTAAGGGACCCGGCGTATGCAGGACAACGGTCGGGTCGGTGTTGTCGCCAGGCGCGATTTCCGCCAAGGCATTTCGGAAGGTGTCGAAGAATTCTGCCAGGCGTTCAATGTGCCCTTCGGAGAAGAGTTTGGGAAGCACCTGCGCCAGAATGACGCGATTCTCCAAGGCGTAGCCTGCACCCGAGGGTGCCTGGGTGCGATCGCTATACACCGTCCATTGCCCATCTGGACCGCGCACCAGGTCGACGGCGTAGCGGGCAATATGCCCATGGGGCGTCGGCGGAATGCCATGGCAGACCCGGTGAAAGTGTGGGTTGGCGTGTACGAAAGCATCCGGGACGACTTGCTTCTCAAGCAATGTCTGCGCGCCGTAGAGGTCATCCAACATGCCATTCAATACGGAGAGCCGTTGTCTGACGCCCCGCTCAATCTCAGTCCATTCGGCTTGCGGAATGATGACCGGAAACAGGTCGAGGGCCCAAGGCCGATCCATACCCTTTGCATCGCTGTACACATTGTAGACGATGCCGTGCTGGCGGACGATTTCTTCTGCTTCCCGGCCATAGGCGTTGAGCCCCTGAACCCCGGTCGTTCCGAGGGCATCCACGAAACATTGCCAGTGAGGCCGGATGTCCCCCATGCCGTTTAGTAGCTCATCGTGCCCTTTTGCTACCGTTCGGTAGGATTCGAGTAGTTTCAGGAGGGTGTCCGAAGGGGACCCATCCCAGCTCTTTTGTTGTTGTCGCATAGATAAAAACCCATTACCAGTTGATTATTCTCCGCGACCTTCTATGCAAGTGTTATGCCATGAATGCTCGATGGCACAGTCCTTGCTTTTCTTTGTGCACAGGCAACGTGAATTAGTACTCCCTTGTGCGAATCCGTTGCCTTGGCTTGGACGGAATGCGCTCTCCCTCGAACGATGTATTGGAAGGGAGAGATGGTATTGCGAGAGATACAGGGCGACGTCACAACATAGGACGTCACCCGAGAGAAGGGCAATTGGTTATGGGTGTTCGGATAGCGTTGCATCACCGAACCTGCTACGAGTACGACCGTTTAGTAAGATTGGCTCCACACATTGTTCGGTTGCGACCTGCTCCCCATTGTCGCACGGCAGTAAACAGCTATGCGCTCAAGGTGCAGCCCCGAGATCACTTTCTGAACTGGCAACAGGATCCCCACGGTAATTATCTGGCCCGCCTTGTCTTCCAGGAAGCGTCCGATTCCCTGATCGTGGATGTGGACCTGGTGGCCGAGCTATCGGTGTTTAATCCCTTTGACTTCTTTCTGGAAGAGGAAGCATGCTTCTTTCCCTTCCAGTATGATGCGGCAACGCTAAAAGACCTCGCGCCCTATCTGGTCGTAGAAGCCCCTCAGGCCCAACTGCGGCGCTATCTGAGTACCATTCCACGGACCAAGCAACCGGTGATGGACTTTGTTGTCGCGGTCATTGACCAGCTCAGCAAAGACGTTCACTACAATGTTCGCATGGAGCCTGGCGTGCAGACCTGCGAAGAAACGCTGAGCAAAGGGAGTGGCTCGTGTCGCGACTCTGCCTGGCTACTGGTTCAGATTCTGCGCAATCTTGGCATGGCCGCCCGCTTTGTCAGTGGTTACCTGATCCAGTTGGTTCCCGATGAGGCTCCCCTGGATGGCCCGGCCGGACCGACGCAGGACTTTACGGACCTTCACGCGTGGGCGGAAGTGTATCTGCCTGGCGCAGGTTGGGTCGGACTGGATCCTACCTCGGGCTTGCTTGCGGGTGAAGGGCACTTACCCCTCGCCTCCACCCCTGATCCCCTGTCGGCGGCGCCGATTTCCGGCGCGACGGACATGGCAGAAACTCAATTCACGTTCGACATGTCGGTGCGACGCGTATTTGAATCTCCACGGGTTACGAAACCCTTTTCCGCGAAGCAGTGGGAAGCGATAGAACTTCTCGGGTTTCGGGTGGATCAAAAAATGGAGGCCCAGGAAATCGGACTCACGATGGGCGGCGAGCCGACCTTTGTCTCTGCGGCCGATCGGGAGAGCGCTGCGTGGCATACCGATGCGCTGAGCGATGCCAAGTATAATCTGGCTCATAAACTTTTCGAGCGCCTGGTGAAGAAATTTACCCACAAGCCCCTTCTGCACATGGGACAAGGAAAATGGTATCCCGGCGAACCCATTCCCCGGTGGTCGATGGATGCCATCTGGTCGGAAAACGGTGCACCGCTCTGGCAGGATTCACGGTGGCTCGCGAACCCGCTCCGGGACTATGGGATGGACGTTGATCATGCCAAGCTCTTTGGAAGCCATCTCGCCGGCCTGCTTGGCGTAGCTGCCGAAAACTTGTGCCCTGCCTACGAAGATACCTTTTATTACCTCTGGAAAGAACGACGGTTGCCAATCGGCACGGATCCCTTCGACAGTAAGCTGGAAGATCCCCTGGAGCGCAATCGCCTGGCACGGGTGTTTGAGCGTGGTCTGGATAGCGTTACCGGATACGTACTTCCGCTGGAGGCAACGCGAATTGGAGATGACGTCCGCTGGAAAAGCACTTCCTGGTCGATGCGCTCCGAGCGGCTCTATCTCGTGCCCGGAGATTCGTCGATGGGCTATCGCCTTCCTCTTGACTCCCTGCCGTGGGAGCCAGAGCGTAAACGTCACACGATTGTGGATCGGGATCCGATGGCGACACCGCCGGGCGGTGCCGACGTTCCATTCATCCTGCAGGAACACGAAGGTTGCCTGCCCGCCCTTGTCCCCCACCCGGATGACGATGGCTCGGAGGGTTACGTACGTACGGCCCTGTGTCTGGAGGCCCGTGAAGGTCGCTTGCACCTTTTTATGCCGCCTGTATCAAAGGCCGAAGACTACTTCTTGCTGGTGCGTGCCATAGAGAACACCGCTTCCGCATTGGAATGCGCGGTCATTATCGAGGGCTATACGCCGCCCCACGATCCGCGGGTACGCCGTTTCAGTATTCAGCCAGACCCCGGCGTTATCGAAGTTAACATTCACCCCGCGCACAATTGGGAAGAGTTGCGATTCATTACGACGACACTCTATGAAGAGGCACGGCAATGTCGTCTGAGCGCGGAAAAGTTCGGGCTCGATGGCCGTGCTTCCGGCACCGGTGGTGGATGCCATATGGTCTTAGGCGCGGCAACGCCCCAGGAAAGCCCTTTTCTGCGCCGCCCCGATCTGCTACGCAGCATGTTGGCATTTTGGAACAATCACCCCAGTCTTTCCTACCTGTTCAGCGGGACCTTTATCGGTCCTACCAGCCAGGCTCCCCGTATTGATGAAGCCCGGAATGATGCTGTTGCGGAACTCGAAATCGCCTTTGCCAACCTGTCCAACGCCGATAATCCGCCGCCTTGGCTGGTGGATCGAACGTTTCGTAACATTCTGGTGGATATTACCGGCAATACCCATCGCGCTGAGTTTTGTATCGACAAACTATTTTCTCCGGACTCGGCTACGGGCCGATTGGGTCTGTTGGAACTGCGTGCCTTTGAAATGGCCCCCCATCCCCGGATGAATTTGCTGCAGCAGCTACTGATACGAGCATTGGTCGCCGCCTTCTGGGATAGTCCCTACGATTTCCCGCTGGTCCGATGGAATACCTCTCTCCATGATCGTCATGTCCTGCCCTATTTCATATGGAAAGACTTGTTGGATGTGATAGAAAATTTGCGCCGTCAGCAGATTGTCTTTGATGCGGCATGGTTCGAGCCCCAATTCGAGTTTCGTTTCCCTCACTACGGGGAAGTGACCTACGCGGGCGTGCGAATGGAATTGCGGGGCGCCTTGGAGCCCTGGCATGTGCTTGGTGAACAGCCCGGCGCGGGCGGCACCGCCCGGTTTGTGGACAGCTCCCTCGACCGAGTGCAATTGCTTGTGCAGGGACTGGTGGAGCGGCGCCATGTGATTGCCTGCAATGGGATAGAAGTGCCTCTGCATGCGACGGGTGTCGAAGGAGAGTATGTGGCCGCAGTTCGCTTTAAGGCCTGGCAACTGCCCAACGGCCTCCACCCGACCATACCGACCCATGTGCCACTCATCTTTGACCTGGTTGATACCTGGCAAGACCTTTCTCTCGGCGGGTGTACTTACTGGCCAGCTCACCCGGGGGGACGGAGTTACGATACGTATCCCGTTAATGCCAACGAGGCGGAATCCCGCCGCGAATCACGTTTCAGTCCGATTGGCCATACTCCGGGCGAAATGGTCGTACGTCCGGCTGCGACCGACCGCGAACATCCCTGGACATTGGACCTCCGGCGGGAGCCGGTAACAAAGAACACGTAGGACAGGCGGCACGGTGTGTCGTTGGGGCGTGGTTGTGTACCCCGCTGTGGGATTCCCCGGCGGAATTTAAACGAAGAGGGTTGGATTATGATGATTCTCGATGTGTATGAGACCGAAGGTTTTTTTGATGAAATGCTGGATGATGGCGGTGCGCCGCGCTCTGGCATGACCAATATCGTGGAAAAGTTGGTGTCCATCAGCCAGGAAGAAATGGTAAAGCAGCAGGAGTCTGCCGAGCGTACACTCCGTGAGATGGGCATTACCTTTACCCTGAAAACGGAAGACGGCAATACGGAGCGAATTTTTCCATTTGATTTGATCCCCCGGATTATCTCGGCCAAAGAGTGGTCGTGGATTGATCGGGGCCTCAAGCAGCGGATCTTCGCCCTCAACGCCTTCCTTCAGGATATTTACAATGAACAACGCATTATTAAGGACAAAGTAATCCCAGCCGCGCTGGTTCACTCCTCCCCCGGTTTTCGGAGGGAGTGTATCGGATTGAAGCCACCCCGTGGCATCTGGGCGCACGTGACGGGAACGGATCTGGTTCGCGATTCAGACGGCCAGATTTATGTTCTGGAAGACAACGTACGGTGCCCCTCGGGCGTTTCCTACGTTCTGGAAAACCGCGATATCATGAAGCGTACGCTTCCGAACTTTTTTGATGTAGGGAAAGTCTGTCCCGTTGAAGAATATCCCAGCAAGCTCTTGGAAATGCTGCTCCATCTCGTGCCGGAAGGCACGGAACGCCCCACGGTGGCGGTCTTAACGCCCGGTATCTTCAACAGCGCCTACTACGAACACTCGTTCCTTGCCCACCAGATGGGCGTAGAATTGGTTGAGGGGCGGGACCTTGTTGTGATGGATGGCTATGTGAAGACGCGCACCACCCGGGGATTCAAGCGGGTGGACGTGATCTATCGCCGTATCGACGACGACTTCATCGACCCACTTTGCTTTCGACCGGATTCGGTGTTGGGCGTTCCAGGCTTGATGGAGGTCTACCAACAGGGGCGGGTAGCGCTGGCCAATGCGCCAGGCACCGGTGTGGCAGATGACAAGGTCATCTACGCTTATGTACCCGATTTTATTCGCTACTACCTCGGTGAAGAACCGATCATTCCCAACGTGCCCACCTACCTGTGCGAAAATCCAGAGGACATGGGCTACGTGTGTGACAATCTCGAACACCTCGTGGTGAAACCCGCCAATGAATCGGGAGGCGCTGGCATTCTGGTGGGCCCACACGTTTCAAGGGGCGAGCGGGAGGCGTACCGGGAACAGATTAAGCTCAATCCCCGGAATTTTATCGCACAACCTACCCTGAGCCTTTCACGGGTGCCTACGTTGTGCGATGCCGGCTTTGAAGGGCGTCACGTGGACTTGCGTCCCTATGCCCTTTATGGGAAAGAGCAATATATCCTTCCTGGCGCCCTGACACGGGTTGCCCTTACCAAAGGGTCCCTAATCGTGAATTCTTCCCAGGGCGGTGGCAGCAAAGATACCTGGGTATTGGCCGAGTAAGCAGATCGGGAATCAGTCGTATGTTGAGTCGTGTAGCAGAATCAATCTATTGGATGTGTCGGTATATTGAACGGGCCGAGAATGTGGCCCGCATCCTGAAAGTGAACTGGCATCTCACCCTCGATGCGTCGTCCGAGCCACAGTGGCACCCGCTGATTAGTATTATGGCGGATGAAATTTATTTCCAGGAACATTACCCGGAAGTGAGTCAGGCGAACGTCATGCGTTTTCTCGCCTGTGACCGGGAATATCCCAATAGCATTTACAATTGCCTCCGCCAGGCACGCGAAAATGCCCGGTCGATCCGGGAGACGCTTCCCACCGATGTATGGGAGCAAGTCAATGTGTTCTATCACGAGGTGGAACAAGCGACTCAGTCCCATACGCTTCTCGAGGCCCCTCACGAGTTTCTGGGAATGGTCGTCAAGGGAAGCAACGAGTTCATTGGTCGCAGCTACACCACGATGATGCATGACGAAGGGTGGCATTTTTCCCGCATTGCCCGCATGCTGGAGCGGGCTGATAAGACGTCACGTATTCTAGATGTTAAATACTTCTATTTGCTCCCCAAGGCGGAAGACGTGGGCACGGCGTTGGATAACATCCAGTGGCAGGCCCTCTTGCGTAGTGCGAGCGCGCTACAGGCCTACCGCCAGATACATGGTCCCATCGCCCCATCGAACGTCGTGGAATTACTGCTCCTCGGATACGGGTTCCCCCGTTCGGTCAAATATTGTGTCGATCGACTGCAACATTCCATCGCATTCGTTTCCGGCTCGCCCCCGGGACTCTATACCAACGATGCGGAGCGACATTGTGACCAGTTGCGCTCCCAGCTGGCATGCGCACACGTGGACGGAATTATCGACGCGGGACTTCACGAGTTTGTCGATTCACTTCAGGTGCGGCTGAATCAAATCAGTGTTTCGGTACAATCCGACTTTTTCGACTTTCGCGAGGTGCAGTTGCCAGAGAAGTCCCCGCCTGTACCGAGCCAGGTACAGCTCCAATAAAAAAGCGGAGAGACTACCGAAGTAGCTCTCCGCTGAATAGGAAACGCTTATACGATTGGCTTAGAAGTTGCCTACGAGAGCAGCCCAAGCGCGGGTCGCAGGGTAGACTGTGCCATACTTGAGGAACGCGACGTGGCCGTCCATATAGAGGGCATTGGCGCCGCCCGGGAGGTGATTGAAATCACCGGGGTCGGTTTCGATGCCATCATACTGAAGCACCACTTGACTCTGCGCTTTCGCAGAAGCGGCAGGGTTGTTGATATCGGTGATTAGAAAGCGCTCAATACCTTCGCGGGTCGCCAGGAAGACCCGGTCACGACCATCGGAACCCGTCCATTCGAGATTACCAGAGGCGGCATCCGCAGCTTCCTCTACCGTGGCGGCACCATTTACGGCACCCACAAAGGCGAGCAATGCGCCGACGAATGCCACATCGACATAGGCACCAAACACGCTTGCCTGGGTAATGCCACCGTCATTAGGGTCGACGCCGGGCATCAGAATTTCTGCTTCGTCTATCGCCCAGCCATTGTAAATATAGGAAAGGGTATCTACGCGGCAGGGATTGACCGGTGCATCGACGTCGCCCAGTTCGTTCCATCGTCCATCCCGAAAGCGGGCGAGTCCGTCTGCATCAGAAGGGCATACGTTGGGCGCGAGATCGGTCAGATATTCGGGGTACAGGGCATTTCCCTGCCACATGAAATCAAGACCAATGCTGTCACAGGATCCGGCCACAGCACCTTCGTCCGCATACTTCGGCGGAGGGAACACTTCGCCTTCGGACTCGTTCGCATACATTTTGAACGAGAGGCCAAGCTGCTTCAGGTTGTTCTGGCAAGTTGCCCGGCGGGCTGCTTCACGAGCGCGCGCCAGCGCAGGGAGCAGAATTGCCGCCAAGATGCCAATGATGGCGATAACCACCAGCAATTCAATCAGGGTAAAACCACGTTTTTTCATGAGGTATGATTCCTTTTCTTTACTGATTGCGATTCCAGTAACTCTTCTCGTTTCCTTCCAAAAAAACACCTAACGCGCTCGATGGCGCGTTCTCGGATGACCTCCACCTATCCGAGCCTGTCTCGACCTTGCATGTGAGTAGAACACTATAATTTCCGTATTGAATGTTGGCACAGATTCGGTGTGCTGTCAAGTAGAATAGCGCGT
>JAUIMA010000709.1 GCA_030432675.1 Candidatus Hydrogenedentota bacterium
TCGAGAAAGACAGTAAGAATTTCGGCCGACTCTTTGTTCATTTTCGATTCTAGCGAGGTGCTATGACTGCAATGGAAGCGGCCGTTGAGGCCTGGCGCGAGGCGTTGGGTCGAGATAAGGTGGGGGATTCAGATGCGATCCGGCAATCTTTTGCCCGGACCGCGCTGCCGGAAAGTCGAATACCCCGATGCGTGTTGCGCCCCACGAGTCAGGGGGACGTCCAGGCTATCGTGGCTATCGCACAGGCCCATGCCCATCCCCTCTATCCCGTATCGGGCGGGAAAAACTGGGGCTACGGATCGGCCTGCGCGCCGGAGGAAGATGCGGCCGTCGTTGACTTGAGCGGTATGAATCGCATCCTCGAAATCGACGGAGAAATGGGCTATGCCGTGATCGAACCCGGCGTTACCCAGCAGCAGCTCTACGAAGCCGTGAAAGAAGCCGCCCCTGATTTTTGGGTGGATGTCACCGGTGCCGGTCCCGATGCGACCATTGTCGGCAACGCCATGGAGCGGGGCTTTGGCCATACCCCCTACGCAGACCACGTGCGCAGTACCTGCGGCATGACCGTCGTACTTCCCGATGGCCGTATTCTCGAGACGGGATTCGGACACTTCCCAAAGAGCAAGGCACGTCATCTCTATCCCTATGGGGTTGGACCCATGCTCGACGGGCTCTTCTCACAATCTAATCTGGGCATCGTGACGCGGATTGGCGTCTGGCTCTGTCCCCGACCCGAAGCCTTTTCATTTTTCTATATCAAGGTGCCCGACGAGTCCAGGCTGTGCGATACCGTGGAGGCCCTACGTCCCCTGCGGATGAAGGGCTTACTCAATAGTGCGGTACACATTGGAAACGATTTGCGGGTCTTCACGAGCCTCGACACCTATCCATGGGAAGCGACAGGAGGGGAGACCCCCCTGCCGCCTGCAATTCGTACCGCGATGCGTGAGGATGCGAAACTGGGTGCATGGAACGTCACGGGGTCGTTGACGGGAACCCGGGCCCAGGTGCGGGAGGCCCGCCGTCGCATGAAAAAGACCTGCAGGCATCTGGGGGACGTAATTTTTGTAGATGATCGGAAGCTGGCCTTGGGGAAAGGGGTGGCCGGCCTGTTAGACCGTTTTGGGCTCGGAAAGGCACTGGTGAAGAATCTGAGTGCCCTTGTGCCCAACTACGGGTTGCTTCAGGGAATTCCGACCCGCATGCCCCTCCAGAGTCTGGCGTGGCGGTTGCGCAAGCCCCTGACCGAAGCCCTAGTCGATCCCCTCGAGAGCAATGTGGGTCTGATATGGTTGGCCCCGGTGTTGCCATTGCGCGGCGCGGATGCAGAGGCAATCGTCCAGCTGGCGACACCCCTGTTTCACGCCCATGGTTTCGACCTGCCGGTTACGCTTACCATGCTGAACGAGCGCGCCATGGTGGCGGTGTTTAATATATCCTTCGACAAGACGGTGGAGGAAGAGGCCGTGCGCGCGGCGGCGTGTTACGAGGCGGTAACCACGACGCTGCTGGAGCACGGCTATGTGCCATACCGCAGCAGCTTAATGGGCATGGGGCATCTGGTGACGCCGGGCGATACGTTCTGGGAGGTGGCCCGTGATATTAAGGCCACCTTGGACCCCGCCCGAATCCTGGCGCCTGGCCGATACATCCCCTGAGTTTTCCGTTATTTCTGGAGCAGTACGGAGCTGCCACCGCTGGGATTGGGGAGCTTGTCTTGATAGATGACAACCCCGTGCTCTTCCCGCAGGCGTTCCATCATCTCCGTGTAGGCGACCGTGGGGGCGATCTGCGACACCGCCTCCTGGAAGGGTT
>JAUIMA010000223.1 GCA_030432675.1 Candidatus Hydrogenedentota bacterium
TGCAAACGGCCCCGCAAGCAATGCCTGCGGGGCCGGTGTTTTGTCTATTGTGTGGTCATGCCACTAGCAGGGCAGTTCCCAGCCTTTGCGGTATTCTTTGCTGACGAATTCCGCAGGGTTGGGCACGTTGGTGACCATGCCTTTTTTGTTGTCCCAGTGCATTTTCTTTTCGGTCTGGAGGGCCAGGTTGCCGAAGACGACCATTTCGGTGAAAGGACCGGAGTAGTCGAAGTTGGAGGCGGCGGCGTCGCCCCCTTTGCAGGCCTGGATCCAGTTGAGGTAGGGGTCTTCGCCTTCGATGCGCTTGATGGTGCGTTCGGGGCGCTTGTAGTCTTTCATCTCGGCGTCGGGCAGGAGACGGGCCTGTCCGCCGTATTCACCAGCGGTGAGGATGCCGTTTTCGCCGATGAAGAAGGAACCGTTGCGTCCGTCGCCCAGTTTCTGGTCGGCGGGCACGCCTTCGGGGCGCTTGGGAATCATTTCACCGTCGTACCAGAACACATCCACGGGGCCCATGTCGGCGCGGGCGGGGAAGCTGTATTTAACGACGGAAGCGTTGGGAGCCGTCTGGTCGTTCTTGCCGGACTGGGCAATGACTTCCACGGTGTAGTCAGGGGCTTCAACGAGCTTGAGCGCCCAGAAGGTGGGGTCCATGATGTGGCAGGCCATGTCGCCGAGGGCGCCGCAGCCGAAGTCCCACCAGCCACGCCAGTTGAAGGGGCAATACTTGGAATTGTAATCGCGCATGGGCGCGGTGCCAATCCAGAGGTCCCAATCCATCGTTTCAGGGACCGCTTCCTTATCAAGGGGTTTGTCGATGCCCTGGGGCCACACGGGGCGGTTGGTCCAGACGTGGGCTTCCTTGACCTGGCCGATAGCGCCGTCCCACACCATTTCGCACATATCGCGGACGCCGTCGCCGCAGTGGCCCTGGTTACCCATCTGGGTGGCCACGCCCATTTCGCGGGCGGTATTGGTGAGGAGGCGGGCTTCGGCGACTGTGTGGGTGAGGGGTTTCTGCACGTAGACGTGCTTACCGAGCTTCATGGCCTGGTAGGCAGCGGGGGCGTGGGTGTGGTCGGGGGTGGACACCGTGCAGGCGTCGATTTCCGGCATCTTCTCGAGCATTTCGCGGTAGTCTTTGAACTGCTTGGCATCTTTCAGCTTGTAGAAGGCTTCGCCCGCGCGGTTCCAGTCGGGGTCGCAGAGTGCGACGATGTTTTCGCCGTGGCGGTGGCAGGACATGATGTCGCTCATGCCCTTACCGCCGGCGCCGATGGCGGCAATGTTGAGTTTTTCGTTGGGCGAAATCTTGCCGGGAACGACCTTGGCATCGTTGGGGGCGGCGATGGCCGAGGCAGCTACCGTGGTAGTGGAAGCCGCGAGAAAGGCGCGGCGCGTCAGTGAGGCTTTTTTCATGGAAGTTCTCCTGCGGGCCCCTCGGCAATAGAAAGGCCACGATGGTTGATTATGCGCCGCTCGCAGGGGAGTGGGGTGTCCGAGCTCTCCGGTGACGCTGTAATGGGTGATGTTGGTCGGCCCTACTGGGCCTTTCGACAGTAATCCAAAAAGAATATAGAAAAACGGGGCCTACGTCAACCTGAGACGCCCCTTGGTCAACGCATAGCGCACCGGGGGCATTCCGAGTCCACGCCGCACGGGATGGGGTGGGGTTGCTTCTAAGGTGTGCCACTCACTTCGTAACCGGTCAGGGTAAGGCCATAAAGGGAGTGGGACTCCGTGGGGGTGCCCCGGGTTTCGAGCCACGTGGCGATGCGTTCCGTGGTGGGTTGCCATTCAAAGGTGATGCCGTGGGTTTGGAGCAACCAGATGCGTTGTGCACCGGCGATGGCCTGCTCCTTGGGGATGGGCATGAGTTGGTGCGCGTGAAGGATGGCCTCATGGCCCAGGGTCTTGATGAATACCGCTTTGTCTTCGGGGCCCCAGCCAATGCGGATTTGGTCGTGGGGAAAATAGTGATACATGGGGTAGGCGCTGAAATGGCTCGTGTAGACCAGCCGGTCACCCTCGCGCCACGTTTCCTCCAAGAGCGTTGCTGCCCCGCGAAAATCGACCTTGTCCCACATGGCGATACGGTGTGCCGGGGCCGGGTGGAGGCGTCCCCCATAATAGTCGCCCAGGCAAGGCACGGTCAGGAGCGAAAAAATTACCAGCGTGGGGATGCGCCACCGCCCGAGCTGTGTAACACCTGCGGCCATTCCGATGAGGGCCATGACGCCGGAGAAGAGGAAGAGGCGGTGTTCGTAAAAGGAAAAGTCGGCCTGCCCCCAGAGCCAGACACATCCGATGAGGGGCACTCCGGTCAGACACACGACGAAGGCCACGCCCAGATTCCAAGGGGCACGGCGTATACAGCCCACTACAAAGAGTCCGAGGCCCAATAGGAACAAGGGCCAATAGGCCCAGGCACGGGGGCTGAAACCGGCCACGAAAGTCTTGAAGGTGATAAGGGCCGTTTTCCAGGTAGGCGAAGGGTACCAGGCGATTTCCAGTCCTTGCACTTCGGCATGCATGGCAAAGGCCTGATAGAGCGCGGGCGCAATGAGCACCATGAGGAGGGCGTTGGCACCGGTCCAATACCAGAAACGCATTCGGTAGCGGTGTAAGACGGTGACAAAGGTCACATTCAGGCTGAAGATGAGCCACATGGAAAAATAGTGGCTGTACATGAGGAGACTCAGCGCCACGATGTAGCCCGCCCAATAGCGGAGGGCGCCATCGTTGAGGGCCCGTTCGGTAGCGGCTACGGCGAGGAGGGCGAGGGTCACGTAGAGGCTGTAGATCCGCAGTTCCTGGGCGTAATAGAGTTGAAAGGGCGCGATGGCGAAGAGAAAGGCGGCGATAGTGGCGCTGCGCTCATTGCCCACCAGTTGCCGCGTGAGGCGATAGACCAGGAAGCAATTCAGGATGCCCAGGAGGGCGGGCAAGAGGCGCAGCAGGGCGTCGTGCAGGGGGCTTGTCACATCGGTGGGGCTGATAGCGTCCACCAGCCCGGACCATAGTCCGGTCACGACGGCATTGAGGGGCGGCTCGGCCGTGTAGTTTCGGTCAAAGAGGGCCGTCGGTGTCTCGAGATAGTTGCCCAGATAGAGGCTGGCGCCCTCGTCATACCAGAGGCTGAAGGTGCTGAGTCCCGCCAGGCGCAAGAGAGCGGCCAGCAACAGAATGGCCACCAACGGCCACGGCACAAAAGGACGCCGCCCCACGGAACTATCGGGGGCGGCGGACGTCGTCATAGGATTGGGCCTTTGGCTCTAAACGGCTCCGATGGACGCACCATCGGGGATTGTGGCGTTCTTAAAGACGACCACAATGCCATCGCGGATGGCGTAGCCGTCGCCATCATAGTCCTTGAGGCGTTTGGATCCCTTAATGGTGACTCCCTTACCGATACGGGCATTGTGATCGATAATGGCATTGCTGATATGGGCTTTTTCGCCGATACCCAACTGGGGCTTGCTGCCATCGGTCACGTCATCTTCGAAATACTCCGCACCGAGGATGATGGCTTTTTCCACCTTGGCCCCGGGGTGGATGATGCTGCGAATGCCGATGATGGCATTGCTGATGGTGGCTTTTGTCATCCGGCTGCCTTCGCAGATGATGGCATTCTTAATATGGGCATCTTCAATACGCACGCCGGGCAAGGCACGGGCGTGGGTATAAATCTGGTGGTGTTGATCGTTGAAGCGGAAGGGGGAGTTGGGCAGGGTCATGGCCATGCTCACGTCGAAGTAGGAGCGGACCGTGCCGATATCTTCCCAGAATCCGCTGAACATGTGGGATTGGACCTGCAGGGCCTGGAGGGAGTTGGGGATGATTTCTTTCCCGAAATCAATCCATTCCACGTGCTCCATCAACAGGCGTTCCAGGACTTCTGCCTTAAAGGCATAGACGCCCATGGAGGCGAGATAGGGTTTGCCGGCCGCTTCCAATCCGAAGTCTTCGAAGACTTTTTCGGGTGTTTCCAGGGACTTAAGCACTTCCGGGTCCGTGGGTTTCTCGATGAACTCACGAATCCGCCCGCTCTTAAGCACTTTCATAATGCCGAAGCCTTCGGCGTCGTGGGCATCCACCGGAAGGGCGGCAACCGTTATGTCGGCCTCTTTGTTGATATGGGTCCGCAGCAAATCGCGGTAGTCCATGCGATAGAGCTGGTCCCCGGAGAGGATGACGTAGTGTTCGATGTGGGGGGCCTGAATATGGACGAACTGCTTCCGGACGGCATCGGCCGTGCCCTGAAACCATTCGTTGCCACTGGCGAGATCGGTTTGTTCGGCCGCCAGGACTTCGACGTTGCCGCCGCTGAATTGGTCAAAGCGATAGGTGTTATTGATGTGACGGTTGAGAGAATGGCTGTTGTATTGGGTCAGCACGGATACCCGATTGATCTGGGAGTGAATGCAATTGCTGAGGGGGATGTCCACCAGACGATAGCGGCCGCATAAGGGAACGGCTGGTTTGGCGCGCACCTTCGTCAGGGGGAAGAGTCGTGACCCCCGGCCGCCTCCCAGCACGATGGCCCCTACGTTTTTCATCACATCTCCGTCGCTCAAGTCCCCGACGATGTTCGCCATGCCTTACTCTCCTTTGTCACCTAAGTCACAATCAACTTCCAGTTCCCAGTTCCAAGGTCATTGTAATGAACTGAACTCGTTGGTTCCAATTGGACCATGTTTTCGTAGAAAACTCAGCGAAAGAGTGAGGGTAAGTAGATGATCAGACCGCAGGACACGGCCCAAAGGACGACGGTAGCCCCCAGGGGTTTATCCTTAATGAGTGTCTGGCTCGGGTCGCCACCGCCTGTCTTGTGGTGGATGAGATGGAGATAGCGAAAGAGGCCATAGGCTACGAGGGGCAAGGTGACATAGAGCTTGTCTGTTCCCAGTCGTTCGATGACTTCCGGAGAGCAGGTATAGATGGTGTAGGTGAGGAGGGCCCCTCCGGCCACGATAAGGATGAGCTGGTCGAGGTAGTGCACTGTGTAGTGCTGTAAGACCTGGCGATGGGATTGGGCCCCGTCTTCGAGGAGGGTGATTTCGTGGCGGCGCTTGCTGAGCCCGAGGAAGGTGGCGAGGAAAAAGGTGCAGACCACCAGCCAATTGGAAAAGGGGACGTCCAGGGCGACCGCGCCAGCCACCGCGCGAATCACAAAGCCGAGGGAAATGGTCATCACATCGATGATGGCCAGGTGTTTCAGTTTGAGGGTATAGGCCAGGGTCAAAATCACGTAGGCCAGGAGGGCGGCCAGGAAAGGCAGGCGAATCATCCAGGCCAGGGTCAGGGCGGCACCAAAGAGGACGATGAGTAACACCCACGCGGCACCGATACTCAAGGCACCACTGGCCAGGGGGCGGTGGCGTTTCTTCGGGTGCTCCCGGTCACTCTCGATATCCAGGATGTCATTGAAGACATAGGTGGCACTGGCGGCCAGGCAGAAAGCGATGAGGGCAAGCAGTCCCGTGAGGATTTGATGGGCGTGACCCAATTCTCCTGCGAAGAGGAGGGCCGCCAAAACCAGCAGATTCTTGGTCCACTGATAGGGGCGCATGGCCCGGACAAGGACGACGGGGAAGGGGGCTTGTGTACTTTCGGCCATTACATGCTCATCTTTTTGAATTGCCACCGGGGGATTGCCTTGATAATCATCATGATGTAGCGCCAGAAAAAGGGCACGTAGGCTTCGTCTTTCCCGCGGCTCACTGCGCGGTAGATGGCCTGACCGGCCTGCTCGGGTGACGCCACCAGGGGGCCGGGCAAGGGCAGGCCATAGGTCATCTTCGTGTCGACAAAGCCCGGCTGGATGGTGGTCACCGTCACATTGGCTTTGAAAAGACGGACGCGCAGACCTTCCAGGTAGCAGGTGAGTCCGGCTTTGGTAGCCCCATAAATGTAGTTGGTCTGTTTGCCCCGATCGCCGGCAACGGAAGACAAGACGCCCATAAAGCCGGATCCCCGGGTTTCGAATACCTGGGCAAAACGCTCGAGGATAGAGATGGCTCCTGTCAGATTGGCGTCCACCATTTTTTGTACTTCGGCGATGTCCGTCTGGGCGGCTTCCTGCTCGGCCATATAGCCAAATCCAAGGATGAGTCCCGTGGGGTTGGTGCCCAGGGCGGCCTCGCAGGCGGTGACGAAGGCCTCGTGAGAGGCCACGTCGGTGCCGTCAAAGTGGAGGGCATGGCAGGGCACCTCATAGCGCACCCGGAGGTCGGCCGCGAGGCATTCGTTTTCTTCCTCATCACGGGCGGCCAACACGAGGGCATAGCCCGCGGCGGCATAGGCCTGGGCCGTGGCCCGCACAATGCCCGAGGTGGACCCTAAGATTACGACGCTTTGATGAAAATCGGTGCTCATCCTACCAACCCCAGTCGACGGGCCATGGAGGACGTGAGGACGCCCTTCGGGTCGAGTCGTTTTTGAATGGTCTTAAAGGTTTCCAGGCGGGGATACATGGCCGCAATGGTTTCGGGTGTGGAGACCGCGTCTTTGGCCAGATAGAGTCGCCCGCCATGATCGAGGAGGATGGTATCCAGCTCATGGAGGAAAGGTGTCAGGTTGCTGCGGTTGGGTAAGTCCAGGGTAAGCGTGTAGCCCTTCATGGGGTGGGAGAGGAGCCCGTCGTTTTGCTCGCCAAAGGTTTTCAATACGGCGAGGAAAGAAGCGCGTCGGGACTGGGAGAGTCGTTCGAGTATTTTCACCAGGCCGTCTTTGCTTTCAAAAGGGAGCGTCGCCTGAAACTGGGCAAAGCCCGGCTTCCCATAGAGCCGATTCCAATGATGGATGGCGTCCAGCGGGTAAAAATACTGGTTGTAGTCCACGATTTTTCCCGTAGACGTGGGGTGGGCCGCGTAGAAGGCCGTATTGAAGGCCTGAATACTCAGGGGGTTCAACACGAAGGACGGGCAATGGAAGGGCACGACCTTGGGCAAGCCCCCTTTTACGGCGAAGGGGTCCGTGGCGCGAGCGCCCGTGAGGGCATCTGCCGGCGCGTGATTCCCCTGCATCAACACCGAGCGTCCCAGCTTGTCACCCTTGGCGAGGCAATCCACCCAGGCCACCGAGTATTGATAGTCGTTGTCCGTGGCGGCCATGGCCTCCAGGGCGCTGTCGAGGTTGGTGCACTGGGTGTAGTCGGTGCTGATATAGGCGCTTTCGACGGGCATGAGGTGGAGTTGGGCCGTGAGGATAATGCCGGTAAGGCCCACGCCCCCGGCTGTGGCCCAGAATACGTCTTCGTTTTCATCCCGGGAGCAGGTGAGAATTTCTCCACTGGGGATGAGGAGGGTAAAGGAGGCCACGAATTCGCAAAAGGTGCCATCGCAGTGGTGATTCTTGCCGTGGACATCGTTGGCAATGGCGCCGCCCACGGTGACGAATTTGGTGCCCGGGGTGACCGGTACGAAAAAGCCCCGGGGCAGGAAGGTGTCGATAATTTCCGCCAGGCTTACGCCCGCTTCGCATTCGAGGAGGCCTTCTTCCGGATCAAAGGCGAGCATGCGGTTCAGGCGCGACATGTTAACCACGCCCTGTCCACCGTTTACCGCCGCATCGCCATAGCTCCGCCCCAACCCGCGGGCAATGAGGGAGTCCGTGTGTTTGCAGGCAATTATTTCGGAGAGGGCACGGCGTTTTTCCGGCCGAAAGACGTGGCAGGTTTCGGGGTTCATGCCGCCCCAGCCCGTCAGGCTCTGTTCCATGTTGGCCTCGGCCACAGCGCGTTTCCTCGTATGATGGACCACTTCTCAGCCCGAAATAGAACGTCGTTCGTTCACGCACTATCGGGTGTGGGAAGGGTTCGGTGTGCGAAAAGCCGCCCGGAGGCGATAGAATGGTGTCGAGAGTATAACGAGGCGGCCTGAAAAGATACAAGTGCCGTCGTCCCTTCGGCTTAACCCGGCTGTCCCTGTGTCGCCCGAAAGCACGCTATCCCCCATGACAAGTCCTGTCCCCGAAAGCCTGGCATCCCGTGTGACCCGCGCGTTTCGGGCAGCCTGTCATCCGACCGCCAACGGGACCGTGCTGGTGGCCGTTTCGGGCGGGGCCGATTCCATGGCCCTGCTGCACCTGCTCCATCGGGGGGGCGTGTCGGTGGCGGTGGCCCACTTCGACCACCAGACCCGCGGTGGGGCAAGCACGGCCGAAGGGGAGTTCGTGGCCCAGGTCGCCGCCGACCTGGGCGTGCCCGTGCACCGTGGTGCGGCGGAGGTGTATCACGAAGCGGCGGCGTCCAATGAGAGCTTCGAAATGGTGGCCCGGCGGCTGCGCTATGCCTTTCTGGTGGAGACCGCCCAGATGGCGGGCTATGACGCGCTGGTCACCGGACATCACGCCGACGACCAGGCCGAAACGGTGCTCATGCGCGCCCTCCGGGGCACGAGCCCTACAGGGCTGGCGGGCATCCAGGCTGCGGGCACCGTGTCGGGCCTGCCCCTGGTTCGTCCCCTTCTGGCCGTTCGACGGGCCGAACTCGAGGCATGGCTGCGGGGCGAAGGTCTCGGCTGGGTGGAAGACGCCAGTAATCAGGTAGAAGACGTGGTGCGCAACCGTGTTCGGCACCAGCTGATGCCCCTGCTCGCGCGGGACTATAACCCCCGGGTGGTGGAGGCCCTGAACCGGCTGGCAACTATTCAGCAACGGGAATCGGCCCTGCTCGCGCGGTTGGCCGAGGAGGCCCACCGGGATTGTGTGGATGAGGCGGGAATTGCGCGGGCGACCTTTTCCGGGTTGGAGGAGGCGCTCCAGTTTCGGGTCATGACGGCGTGTATTCAGGAGGCGGGTGGGGAAGCGACGGCTGACACGGTGGGCCGTGCCGTGGCCTTTATGGGTCAGGGCGATACGGGAAAAAAGTTGGATGTAGGCAATCGGGTTTTTCTTCGGCTGAGTCGTGGGTATGGCGTGCTTGAGGGGGACACACCATCTTCTACGGAAGGGCAGGTGTGGGTGTTAGGGATTCCCGGTGACGTGATGGTGGAAGGAGCCACCGTGCGCTGTCGTGTGCTGGATGCTCCCCCCGAGGAGCCGCTAAAACGGTATTGCAGCCCGATTCGACAGGTGTTCGATGGGGGCGCCCTGCG
Source organism: Candidatus Hydrogenedentota bacterium (assembly GCA_030432675.1). Taxonomy (GTDB): domain Bacteria; phylum Hydrogenedentota; class Hydrogenedentia; order Hydrogenedentales; family JAEUWI01; genus JAEUWI01. The sequence continues at coordinate 9,099 of JAUIMA010000223.1, forward strand.
CGGCCGGTTGACCCTGCGCACCCGCCGTCCGGGGGACCGATTTCAGCCCCTGGGGATGGACGGCACGAAGAAGCTGAAAGATTATTTTAATGAATTGGGCCTGTCCCGTGCGGAGCGGGAGCGACAACTCCTTGTGTTGTGTGAGGACCAAATTCTCTGGGTGGTCGGCCATGCTATCAGCCGTACCGCCGCCGTGACGGTTGACACGGAATCGTGGATCGAGATTAACGTGGTGGGCGATGGGGCCCCCGGGGACGGATGATGAAACTACGTCTGAATGAAAAACCGCTGATCGACGCGGCACAGGTCCAGCAGCGGATTGCCGCGTTGGCGACCGAGATTAGCGCGGCCTATGTGGGTAAGGATCTCGTGTTGCTGGTGGTGCTCAAGGGATCCGTTCCCTTCAGCGTGGATCTCATGCGACAACTCAACATACCCCTGGAAGTGGACTATATCCGGGCCAAGAGTTACGAAGGCACCGAGAGCAGGGGGACGGTCCAATTCACCCACTTGCCTGAAGGGTCGTTGAAAGGGCGCGATGTGCTTATCGTGGAAGACATCCTCGATACGGGGCGAACCGCCGAGGCAATTCGG
>JAUIMA010000224.1 GCA_030432675.1 Candidatus Hydrogenedentota bacterium
TTAAATCTAGTTTTCTTATAATCAAAAAATTTTTTTTTAAGTTAAAATCAATTTTTTGTTAAAATAAAATATAATAATTATTAATAATTTGCATAAAAATATAGATAATATAGTTAAAATGAATATTATAGACCAATAACTAATAAAATTCATTCTATCATTATTAAATAATTCAAAATCTAATAATTATTTATTAACACTATATTTCATATTAATGTTTCCTGAATATTATTCAAAATATTATTCAATCGTTCATCACTTGAGATTTCCGCCGTCATCTCCCCCTTTTCTTCCCATAAGCCGAAAAACTACCCCCTCGGCACCCCGAGCATATAGTGGACGGGCGCTTTCCCGGATTGGTCCGTGGCAATTTCCCACGAATAGTCCTCTCCACCGTCCAGCCCATTCACCATCGCCTCCAGCTCCTCCGGGCGATAAGAGCGCAACACCGACACCACCCCATCCCACCCCAGCACCAACGGCAATACGGGCACCACATAGGTCCAGAAGAGACGTCCGAAACGAAAGGGACGGATAAAGGGGGTCGCCAGCATCACCGCAAGCGGCGAACATAAATTTTTTACCAAGTCGGCCACGGTACGCGTTTGAATCTCCACAATGAGAATCGCTTCGCCGCGACGGACCCCATCCTGCAATATCCCCTGGGCCACTTCCGGCGAGAAGTGGTGAAAAGACAGAAAAAGCGTACGCATCCCCCTCAACCCAACAGGCACATCCGTGGCAGAGACGGGTTCACGATGACATGCCAACCCGGGAATCTGCCGCTCCGACAGGCGGTCAAAAGCCCGATGATTCGGATAGCGATCCGTAAGCAGCACCGTCGCGTTGGGGCGGAGTGTCCGCACACGCCCCAACAAGGAGGGCCAACCGCCACCACCCCCCGAAGCAATATCCACGATAGTCTCAGAATTGGTCGCGGAGAGCCCCCGTGCTATTAAGGCAGGAACCCCCTTATAGAAATCCATCTGTTCCACAATAAAACCGAGGAAATCCGTGATGTAATCACGGAAATAGGCAGGAAAACCGGGGAGATCCTCCAATTCAACGAGGTGAAAACGTTTCATGGCTATGGGGCACTTCCTCTCCAACGGGGTGCAAACGAGCGGCAGTATAACAACCCCATTACAAGAGGGTCCACCGTCACCTTCTGGCGCACGGTGGTCGCGCACGTCGTTGGTGAAATTTACCGGGGCGTACTGTTACCATAGGGACGACCGATACCCAAGGGGTGTCGCCCGTGGTATCACCCGGCGGCCCCGTCACGCGGGTGTCCCCTACTAACCACGAAAAGCCAACAAGGAGCCTCGCTTTACCATGACTGTTCTCGACGAATTACTGGCCTTCATCACCGAAATCACGCAGTTTATCAATCTCTTCGAAGCGCTCGTCGTATTCCTGAGCTTTTTCGGCGTCAATCTCTAGTCGCCCCGTACTGTCACCACTTTGCCGCTGCCCGCATGATGCGCGCAGCGGTTTTTTTGTTTTCGCCTGTGCCATCCACGTTGTGGCGAAACCAGAAAACCCCCGCCCCTCCGAGCACACGATTTCAGTGGCAACCTGCTCTCCAACCGCCTCGCTTCCGGGCACCCTCGCCAGGCACCACATCGCCCGGACACGCCCCAATCAGATTGGGACTACTCTGCCAGAATCTGTTATTCTGGATGGTGCAGGGTGAGTGAGCAAAACACCCTTCGGTCAACCTTGGAGACAGTCGTTTGAATTGCAGTGCCCAAATCCGGGTCTTGAGCTGGTTCACCTGTGTGCTGGCACTCATAGCCCCCGTCGCCATCGGTGCCCCGGTCGATTTTCAAACCCACATTGCGCCGCTCCTGGAAACCCATTGCTATGAATGCCACGGCCCGACGAAGCGCAAGGGCGGACTCCGTCTCAGCAACGGGGAAGACGCCCATATGGGTGGGGACGCCGGCGCCTCTCCCTTCGTAAAGGATGAGGAAGGCCACATTCCGTTTCTACACCGTATCCTTTCCGATGATGACGCCGTCAAGATGCCGCCGAAAGGACCGGCCGTCCCGGCAGAGGCCATCGCAACCCTACGGACCTGGATTGAAGCCGGGGCGCCATTTGGAGCGGACGCCAGCCCATCAGAGGTAGCCCAAAGCCCCTCCTTCTGGTCTTTCGTAGCTCCCGAATTTCCCACTCCCCCCGCGCTGCCCGACAGCACCTGGGTGGCGAACCCCATTGACGCCTTTACCCTCGAGACCATGACAAAGCAGGGCCTCCACCCTTCCCCCGAAGCCGATCGCAATACCCTCATTCGTCGCCTGAGCCTGGACCTCCGAGGCTTGCCTCCGACACCGGCAGAAGTGCGCGCCTTCGTCCAGGACACCCGTCCGGACGCCTACGAATCCCTCGTCGACTCGTTTCTTCAGTCGCCCCACTACGGCGAACGTCAGGCCATCGCCTGGCTGGATATCGCCCGCTATGCCGACACCAACGGGTATGAAAAAGACCGCCCGCGGAGCATCTGGCCCTATCGTGATTGGGTAATCGATGCGTTCAATGCGGACATGCCCTTCGACCGTTTCGTCATCGAGCAAATCGCGGGCGACATGCTGCCCGCTCCCACCCTTTCTCAACGCATCGCCCCGGGCTTCCACCGCAACGTCATGCTCAATGAAGAGGGCGGCATCGATGTGGAGGAATTTCGCTACAAGAACGTGGTAGACCGAGCCAATACCACCGCCACGGCGCTCTTGGGCCTGACTCTCAGTTGTGCCCAGTGCCACACCCACAAATACGACCCCATCACACAGCGGGAGTACTTCCAGTTCTTCGCGTTTTTCAACAATACAGATGACGTCACCCTGGAAGTGCCCGACCCCGTAATCACGGCCAAACAGGAAGCCCACCAGGCGCGTATCGACGCCCTGCGCGCCTCCTTGCGGGAGCGCTTCCCAGCAGGCACACCAGAAAACCAGGCCAGCCCCTTGATTCCAGACGCCGCCCGCGCGGAGACCGGCGGGGCGCTCCCCATTCTCGAAACGGGCCTGGTAGATGTCGAGGCCGCCGACCCGGAGAAAAACACCTACATCCTTCAGGCCACCCTACCCGCAGGGCGTACCGATGGCCTGGTCTTGCATGTCATGAACGGGGAATCGGGTCCCGGCCGCACCGCCCACGGCAATTTCGTCTTGAGTGAGTTCACCGGATATCAGCTCGATGGCGACACCCGAAGCAGTCTTAATTTCGCCCGTGCAGAAGCGGATTTTTCCCAAGACAACTATCCCATTGCCGCTGCGATCGACGGAAAGATGAACACCGGCTGGGGGATCGCCGGCGATCCCCAGGGCGTTCAACGGGATCGACGGGCCGTATTCTACTTCGAAGAACCCCTGGAACTTGCCGAGGCCCAGCCTATCGAGGTTCACCTCGCGCAACAGTTTGGCAATAGGCACACCTTGGGCAACGTCCGCCTGGAACGTCTGACACGCCAAATACCCGATTCGACCGTTCCAGAATCCACCCGGCGCGCTGCCTACTTCCAAGCGCAGTTTGACCAATGGGCCCGTGATACCACGAAGAAGAGCCAGGAGTGGCACCCCCTGACGCCCCTGGACATGTCTGCACAAAAACACACCACCCTCGTCCGTCTTCCAGACGATTCTATTCTGGCGACGGGGGACCTGCCCAACAACGACATTTATAACCTGACGCTTCGCACCGATGTGGAGGGTATCACGGGACTCCGCCTCGAAGTGCTCCCCCATGAAAGTCTGCCCGGTGGTGGCCCGGGACGGGGCGTCATCCTCTCGGAAGGCGACTTTTTGCTCACCGGTATCCAGGTTACCGCATCCCCCTGGGACGACCCGTCAGCACAGATCCCCGTCGCCCTCGCAAGCGCAACTGAGAGCTTCGCCAATGGCAACAAGACGGCGTCCCAATCCCTGGATGGCAAAGCAGACACGGGCTGGTCTATCCATGGAGGTGAAGGGAAACCCCATGCGGCCGTCTACCGATTCGCCACGCCTCTGGGATTCCCGAGCGGCACCCGGTTTCACATTACGTTAGAACAAAAATACATTCATCAACATACCCTCGGGCGCTTTCGTCTGTCGGTAACTGATGGAACTTCACCCACTGCTTCCGGTGTCCCCGCCCCCGTGGAAACGCTCCTGCTTCAGGAGGAACACACCACCGCAGAACGGGATTCACTGGAAAACTATTTCCTGAACCATACGCCCCTTCTGGCTGACGCCCGGAAAGAAATCGAGCAGCTCGAAAAATCCCGCCCCCAGCATCCCACAACGATGGCCCTGGTGGAGCGGGAACGGGTGCGCACGAGTCATATCCACCATCGCGGTGAGTTTCTCGAAACCCGGGCGGCCGTCAAACCCGACGTACCGGCCGTCTTGCCCCCCCTGCCTGAGTTCGCCCCGCGCAATCGCCTTACCCTGGCGAAATGGCTTGTCAGTGAGGAGAACCCCCTGACAGCCCGCGTCACCATGAACCGACTCTGGCAACAACTCTTTGGTCGGGGTATCGTACCCACTACCGAAGATTTCGGCATCATGGGCGAAGCGCCCAGCCACCCGGAATTGCTCGACTGGCTTGCCGTGGAATTCATGCGTCGGGGCTGGAGTACGCGGGACATGGTACGTCTCATTGTTACGTCCAACACCTATCGTCAATCGGCCCGTATCACCCCGGAACACCAGTCCCTGGATCCCACCAATGTCTACCTCGCCCGGGCACCCCGTTTTCGGGTAGACGCCGAGCTCGTGCGGGACATCGCCCTGGCTTCCAGTGACTCGCTGGATACCTCCATCGGCGGCCCCAGTGTATTCCCCCCCTTGCCTGACGGCTTGCTCCAGTTTGTCTATGGAGGGTTCCAGTGGAAAACCGACACGGGGGCCGACCGGTATCGCCGAGGGATGTACACCTATTGGAAACGCATGCTCCCCTACCCGACCGCCGCGGTATTTGATGCACCGGCGCGGGATATGGTGTGTGTGCGCCGCCTTCGCACCAACACCCCCATGCAAGCCCTGACCCTGTTGAACGATGAAGTCTTCATGGAAGCCGCCCGACGCATGGCCACAACATTGCTCCAGGAAGCACCGCAAGATGACGCTCATCGGGTTACGACTTTGTTCATGCGCTGTCTCGCGCGAACGCCCGATACGATCGAACGTGACGCCATGATGCACTATCTCACCACCCAACGCGCACTACTCCGCGATCAGTCCCCCGAGTTGCTTCAGGCACTCAATGGCGCCTTCGAGGCAGACCGGGCGCAACAGGTCGAACACGCCGTGTGGACCCTGGTCAGCCGGGCCGTGTTGAATCTGGATGAAACCATTACCCGAGGTTAGAACCGTGACGGACCAAGCAACACCACAACCCCATCCCCTTCGCCAGACGACCCGGCGCCACTTCTTTCGCGAGTGTGGTGTGGGAGTGGGAAAAATCGCCCTGGCGTCACTGCTCTGCGGCCGGACCGCCCAGGCAGCCGCGCCCGCCAATCCATTGGCCCCGAAATCGTCCCACTTCGCGCCCAAAGCCAAACACGTCATCTATCTGTTTATGGCCGGTGCCCCGAGCCAACTCGATCTCTTTGACCATAAGCCGGTGCTCACCCAATACGACGGCCAACCCATTCCAGCCGATATCGTCAAAGACCAGCGCTACGCCTTCATCCAGCCCGACGCCGCCCTGATGTCATCCCGATTCGCCTTCAAGCGCCACGGCCAGTCAGGCGCGGAGCTCTCCGAATTACTCCCCCACCTTTCCAAGGTAGCCGACGACCTGGCCATCGTGCGCTCGGTCCACACCGACCAATTCAACCACGCGCCGGCCCAGCTCTTTATCAACACGGGTTCACCGTTGCAGGGACGGCCCTGCCTGGGCTCGTGGGCGACCTATGGTCTCGGGAGCCTGGCGGACGACTTGCCGGGCTTCGTGGTGCTCAATTCCGGGTCCGGGTTGAGCGCAGGTGCGCACAACTGGGGCTGTGGCTTTCTGCCTACGGAATACCAGGGCGTGCCCTTCCGCAGTCAAGGCAGTCCCATCCTGAATGTGAACAGCCCCGAAGGCATTGACGCCACGCTCCAGCGGAACAACATCGATCTCATCAACCAGCTCAACCAGCACCGCTTCGACTCCCTGGCCGACCCCGAAATAACGGCCCGCATCAACGCCTATGAAATGGCCTATAAGATGCAAAGCAGCGCCCCTGACCTCATTGACCTCGGGCAGGAAAGCCAGGAAACCCTCGACCTCTACGGGGCCGAACCCGGCAAGCCTTCCTTCGCCAACAATTGCCTGCTCGCACGCCGAATGGTCGAGCGCGGCGTCCGTTTCGTGAATTGCTATCACGGCAGCTGGGATCACCACAGCGATGTGGCCGGTGGCCTGAAAGGCAAGTGCAAAGAGACCGATCAAGCCTGCGCCGCCCTGATTACTGACCTCAAGCGCCGTGGCCTCCTCGAAGATACCCTCGTCGTTTGGGGCGGCGAGTTCGGGCGGACGCCCATGGTGGAATCTATCGCCGCGCTGGGTCGCAGCATGGGACGGGATCATCACCCCCAGGCCTTCACCATGTGGCTTGCCGGTGGGGGCATCAAGCCCGGCCAAACCCTGGGCGCCACCGACGAATTGGGTTTCAATGTGACTGAGCGGCCCGTTCACGTCCATGATATGCAGGCCACCATTCTCCACCTCATGGGCATGGACCATGAACGTCTGACCTACAACTACCAGGGCCGGGACTTCCGGCTGACAGACGTCTTCGGAGACGTCGTCCACGAGTTGCTCGCCTAATGGCCTCAGGTGCCGACACTCCGCACTGATTGGTCGGCGGTGAGGGCTGCCACCAAGCCTCAGCTCATTCCGGCACGTTTTCCGCCTCGGTCCTCACCCGGACCTTAATCCAGTCCACCTCCAGCCGGAAGAGGCCCGGCTGCTTGTCGGCCAGCAGAAATCCTACGGTCGTCACCTTCTCCCCCGCCAGTGCAGGATAGTCCCCGAGCACACGCCCCCGAAAGGACGCCTCAAAGCCTTCCAGCGGCAGCACGATCTCCTGCCAGACGCCTGCCTCGGTGTCGAATGTCATCCGATAGCTGGCACCGTCAAAGGCCATGCTGTCCCGCACACGAAATTGATAACTTTTACCATCGCCCTTCACCCGAATTAAGAAACTGGTGACACCGACACAGGAAGGGCCTACACCATCGGAACGTACCGAGGAGAAACCGCCATTGTTCTCCAAGGACAACATGCCGGAAAAGACACCAAGCCCCTGAGAGACGGCCCACGTGCCCTCCGAAAGGCCCCCCATCACCCCATCGTCGATAACTCGCCAGCGGCGACCATCCCCTTCGAAATTAAACAAGACACGCATGGGGCTCTCCTCTCTTGTAATGACCTCCTTATTCTCCGTCAGGTCGTCTGCTATCCCCCCGATCGCAAGAACGCTGCTCAACACCATCCAGAATGCCATCCTATCTGCTCCTTTCGCACCATCCCGTGGGAGGCGCATTGTTCCGCACGACACCGTACCTGAGACAAGTATACCGTAGACCATCCTTCCTGTCTATTTTTTTATTTGACAAAAGCTAGACAAAGTGGTAACGTGTGATTGTACAGAGCGTACCGGAAAGGATGGTTTCTATGCGGATAGCGGTGATTGGCGGGGGCATATCGGGACTGGTTGCGGCTTATCAGCTGCAGGACAAGGCCGAAGTAACCGTCTTTGACGCCAACGATTATATCGGTGGACATACCCATACGGTAGATGTTCACTGCGGGGGCGGCCACTTCGCAGTAGACACGGGATTCATCGTGTACAACGATTGGACCTACCCCAATTTTGTCCAACTTCTCAGTCGGCTCAACGTAGCCACCCAGACCAGCGATATGTCCTTCGCCCTTTCCGACCCAAAGTCCGGCTTCGCCTACGCTGCACCCCAGCTCGGAGGCCTCTTCGCACACAAACGCAACCTCTTAAGCCCCAGTTTCTACCAGATGCTCTGGGATATCGTGCGTTTCAGCAAAGACGGCCCGACCTTTTTGAAAGATTGTCACGATGAAGTGCCCCTGTCCACTTTTTTCGAGCAGGGCCGCTACTCGCAGGCCTTCTTGTCGCGCTATCTGATACCCATGATATCGGCCATCTGGTCCGCCGGGTGTGGCACCGTCGGCGAATTGCCCGCCCGCTATTTCTTGCACTTCTTCGAACATCATGGCCTCATGAATCTCCGGGACCGGCCCCAGTGGCGTGTCATCTCGGGGGGCTCCCGGAACTACATCGGCCCCCTGGTTCGGGGCTACTCCGAACGGGTCTACACCCGCTCTCCCGTGCATCAGGTGACCCGCTACGCCGATCACGTTACCCTCAAGATGCCCAACGACGAGCTACTGAGTTTTGACCACGTGGTAATGGCGGTCCATAGCGACCAGGCCTTGCGCATACTGGCCGACCCGAGCGATGGGGAGCGCGACATACTGGGTGCCATTCCCTATCAGGCGAACGACGTTTCCCTTCATACCGACACGTCCATTCTTCCCCGCAACCGTCGGGCATGGGCCAGTTGGAATTACCGTATGGATCCAAAGACTCACGACCAGGCCCATCTCACCTACCACATGAACCGGCTCCAGTCATTGAATGCACCATGTGACTTTCTGGTGTCCCTGAATCAGAATGACCATATTGCACCGGAGCATCAGATCCAAGAATTCAACTATAGCCACCCCGCCTACAGCGCCGCATCGGTAGCCGCCCAGGCACGGCATCAGGAGATCAGTGGTGTCAATCGCACCCACTACTGCGGAGCCTATTGGGGTTACGGGTTTCATGAAGACGGGGTAAAGAGCGCGCTGGACGCGTGCGCCTGGTTTGATGCGGGGGTACTGGTATGAAGGCGGCACTCTACACCGGCACAGTCTGGCACGCCCGTTACGCCCCAAAACCGCACGCCTTTCGCTATAGACTGTTTATGACCTGGCTCGACCTCGACCGTCTCGACGAAATCTTTGCCGGACGCCTCGCGTGGTCCCATCGATTCCCCACGCTCGCCTGGTTCCGGCGGGCCGACCACTATGGCCCGAAATCTCAGGCCTTGGCCGAAACCGTGCGGGACACGGTAGAAGCCGCTTCCGGTGTCCGCCCCACCGGGCCCATTCGCCTCTTAACCCAGTTGCGTTATTTTGGCTTCTACATGAATCCCATCTCACTCTACTACTGCTACAACGCGCAAGACGCTCAGGTCAATCACGTAGTGGCTGAGGTCCATAACACGCCCTGGAATGAACGCCATATATATATCTGGCCCGGAGAGGTTTGCCGAAATCCCGAGAGTCCCTATCGCTGCGCCAAAGCCTTCCACGTGTCCCCTTTCATGGAGATGGACCACGTCTATCGCTGTCGTCTCAACGAGCCCGGCCAAGAGCTCGCCGTCCATCTCGAAAACGAGCAGAACGGCGCGGTGGTCTTTGGAGCGGGTATGGTCATGACCCATCGCCGCTGGAGCACCCGCAACCTGACTGCCATTTTGATTCGCTATCCCTTCATGACCCTGAAAATCATGCTGGCCATTTACTTCGAAGCCCTCCGCCTCTGGTGGAAGGGAAATTCCTTTCAACCCCACCCAAAAAAGAGCGATCTGTTG
>JAUIMA010000225.1 GCA_030432675.1 Candidatus Hydrogenedentota bacterium
CGGTAACGAATTGAAGCAGCGAAACGAGCCCTACATTGAGCTCAAGGCGAATGCGGATACCTGCCGTGTGCTGACCCTCTTCAGTGTCCACGAAACGGGGGCCGAGGCACCACCATGGGTTGAGGAGAATGGGGGATGGAGGACCGAGACGCCTGAAGGGCGTGTCCGGGTTTATCTGGATGGGGATACACTTCGGGTCGATGGGCCCGCGGGTGCATGGGCAGTGTCCTCAGGTAGTGAGTAGACTCTCTTCATTTCGCCTCGCTTGATGTAGGATGATACGGCGAAGCAAATACGTACCCCGTTATCGGGCGAATTAATCCTCACCACGTCACCGGAGTTTTCGGTGGCGTTTTTTTTGAGGGGAGTTGCTGCAAAGTAAAACAGTAGTTTTGAAATGAAACAGGGAAAGTTACGCATTCTGGGGTGGATCTTGTTTCTTTATTCCTTCTAACGTATTGCAAATACGTATGTTGTGGCGGATGTGTTTGTCTTGGCACGTACTTGGCATTAAACAGGGCATCAAGGCAAACGCCACGGTGGAGCCCAAAGGGGCCCACCCGATATAGAAGGCCAACGAAGCACACAACAGAAGGAGACATCACCATGAGCAACATGTCCTGCAACAACAATGCCCTTACCCCCTGGGTCGGATTTCGCGATCTGGAGAATCATCTGGACCGCATCTTCCACGGCGTAGCCACCCCGAGTGGCACGGGCAACTGGATGCCCCCGATGGACATCTACGAAACCGAAGACGCTTATGTGCTCGAAGCCGATCTCCCCGGTGTTAAGAAGGAAGATATCGGCCTCCAAATCATCGAGGACCGACTGGTCCTCAAAGGTGCCCGGAAGCGGGAAGTCGCCGAAGGGCATCAGGGATATCAGCACTACGAACGGTCTGAAGGCCAATTTGAGCGCAGTTTCCGAATCCGCGGTGGCGTGGATGGTGAAAAGGTGGAAGCGCGCTTCGAAAATGGCGTTCTTACGGTGACCCTGCCCAAGCCCGAAACGGCCAAGCCCCGTCAGATTGACGTGAAACTCAGCTAACCGACGTTCTTCTCCTCCAACCAGACCGTGTATCCTCCGGTGTGCCTGTCGCGCAACGGGGGATACGCGTATCTGGCGGACGACACACGCTCATTGCCTACTTGCGCTCGTGGGGTCGTACTGGTAGAGTCAGACCTTCACGGAGCGCATCACCTGCTCCGCCCTGACATAACCGCACGGTAGAAAGACCCTGGCTTATGCATTCATCGTCACGATTGAGCCACGCTGACCTATTGGAGTTGAAACGTGGGAATACGCCCACCATCTACAACGGTTGGGAGCAGATTACCCGGCATGATGTAGCGACGGACGGGGTGAACCTCGAAGAGACCACCGACTTCATGCCCCGTATGGGCCCCATGGTGGGATATGCCGTGACCGTTGTCGCGGAGCCGAGTAACCCGACCCACAAACAGGAACACCCCAAGGCGCCGATGGAGTATCTCCGCTATGTAGCTTCGGTGCCGGGGCCCAAAATAGTTATCGTTCAGGATCTGGACAAGCCCCGGGTGTTGGGATCGTTCTGGGGCGAAGTCAATGCCAATATCCACCGTGCCCTGGGCTGTGTCGGAACTATCACCGACGGGGCGATCCGTGATTGGGATGAGATGTGTAACGCGGGGTTCAAAGCCCTGGCCCAGCGATTTTGTGTGGGACATGCCCACAGTTGGCCCGTGCGCTGGAATTGTGAAGTGGAAGTCTTTGGGCGGTCCATTCGGCCCGGGCAGTTGATTCATGCCGACAAACATGGTTTTTTGGCAATTCCCGACGAAGATGCCCCTCAGTTACTTGAGGCATCGCGCTTTATGGATTCGAATGAATGCCGAACGGTGATTCCAGCAGGACGCGGGTCGGTGGGAAAATCAACAGAGGAAATACTTGCCGACATGGCCGCTGCTTCCGAAGCCTTTGGGGCATCGGTACAAGAAAAATTCGGGAAGCAAGGGGAGTGGTAGGCCGCGTCCGCAATCAGCCCCAATAGAGAAAAGGAGATATACGCGTGGTAGTGATCTTTCGCTTCGGGCTCTTAATTCTGGGCCTGACGCTTTGTCTGAGTGCGCAGCAGACGGTGGCCGAAATGGTGTTGCCCCTTTGGCCCGACCGTCTCGACACGAGTCGTGAAACTGTGCAGCCGGACCGGGGTGACGGGGTACTGCGTCTCACCGATGTGATAAATCCATCGCTTGAAGTCTTTCTGGTCCCGTCGTCGCCCCACCCAGCACCCGCCGTATTGGTGTGCCCCGGTGGGGGCTACAGCAAACTGGCCTACAATAAAGAAGGTACAGAGATTGCCACATGGTTGAACGGCATTGGCGTCAGTGCCTTCGTGTTGAAATACCGTGTGCCCGACAATCGCGCGGGTGCCTTTGCGGATGCCCAAAGGGCAATGGGCATCATTCGGCACCGTGCGGCAGAATGGAACGTAGATAAGTCTCGACTCGGAATATTGGGGTTTTCCGCTGGCGGACACCTGGCGGCGTCCGTGAGCACCCGATATGCCAACCGGGGCTATGAAAGCGTCGATGACGCGGACGAGCAATCTGTTCGGCCGGACTTCACCGTGCTGGTTTACCCCGCTTACATTGCGGCGGATGGCTACGCCGTCGTACCAGAGATCCCGGTAGATGGAAATACGCCCCCCGCGTTTATCGTGCAGACGCAAGATGACACCCACTACATCAACAGCAGCATTGCCTACTATACGGCCTTAAAGGAGGGAGGAGTCCCCGCGGAACTCCATCTTTTCCCCGTGGGCGGACATGGCTACGGTATGCGACCATCCGGAAATGCCGTGTCGTCGTGGCCCAAATTGGTGGCGCGCTGGTTTGAGACCACCGGAGTACTCACGGCCCGACATTGAGTGGCCAGGTCAGTTGCTGGTCGATCCAACGGGGGCGTATTTATTGATCATTTCGTGAAGGGTCGCCATCTTCAGGGGCTTGCTGAGATAGTCTGTCATGCCCGACGCAAGACACCGTTCGCGGGCGCCTTGGGTTGCGGTGGCCGTTAGCGCAATAATGACGGCGTCGTGGTGACCAGGAAGTTTTCGTATGGCACCCGTCGCCTCATAACCGTCCATAATCGGCATCTCACAATCCATCAGGATGATGTCGTATCGTAGCTTGCTGGCCGCTTCCAATGCCTTGGCACCGTCCTCGACGATGTCCACGCGCACATCGAGTTTGGCCAGCATTTTGGCCGCCACTTTCTGGTTGATGATATTGTCATCAGCAAGAAGGATGCGGGTTTGGGAAGCCTTTTCGAGGTCGGCAATGCTGTGCCGCGTGAGAATGTCGGGCTCCTGCGAGGAACTCTTTTCGGTTTTCTGGATACTCGTGTGAAAAAGCCGCTGGAGGGACTCGATGAGCCGCCGTTCTTTGATGGGCTTCATCAGAAAGGCAGAAAAACCTGCATCTTGTGCGAGGCGCGCGTGGCCCCGCTGACTGATGGAAGTCAATAGAATCAGTTGCGTGCGGTCCCTTCCAATTTGCTCAACAATACGGCGCCCAACTTCGAGCCCATCCATACCGGGCATTTGAAAGTCGATGATGGCAAGGTCGAAATGGCGCTCGCCTGCTTTCTCTTCTTTCACGAGGTTCAGGGCCTTTTCGGGCAGATCGGCGACGACCACGTCCATGCCGTGGCGAGTCAGCTGCTCGAGCAGGATGTGTCGATTGGTCTCATTGTCATCCAGTACGAGTACCCGTTTCCCAGCCAGTACTTCCAGCCCAACGAGTGTGGGCGTGACGACTTCTTTCACAATGGGAAACTCTGCGGTAAACCAGAATTCAGATCCTTTACCCATTTCGCTGTGGACACCAATTTCACCATTCATGCGCTGAACAAGGCGTTTACAGATGGCAAGACCCAACCCCGTACCGCCATGTTTTCGGGTGGTCGAGGTATCGGCCTGGGCGAAGCGCTCGAAAACGTGATCGAGTTTGTCTTCCGGAATGCCCTCACCCGTGTCGGAAACGGAAATACGTACACGGAGTAATTGGTTCTCAGCAGAAAGTATCGTGGTGTTGAGCGCAATTTCACCCGTCTGGGTAAATTTCAACGCGTTGGAAAGTAGATTGAGAATGACCTGACGCAGTCGGCCGGGGTCGCCGACCACGTGCTGCGTGAGCGGCGCATTGAACAAATAGAAAAGTTCCACCTCTTTCTGGGCGGCTGCCTCTGACAAAAGGTCCATACAATCTTCTATGGTGTGTCGAATGTCAAAGGTGATGTCCTCAAAATCCAGTTTGCCCGACTCGATCTTGGAGAAGTCGAGGATGTCATTGATAATGGTGAGCAAACGGTCGGCGGAACGCTGAACGATGCGGGCGTACTCCTGTTGATCGGGTTCTAATTCAGTGTCACACAACAACTCAGCCATGCCGATTATCCCGTTCATGGGGGTTCGGATTTCATGACTCATGGTGGCGAGGAAATCAGACTTCGCTTCGTTTGCACTCTGCGCCTCTTCGGCCAGGTCCTCTGCCCGCCGGGTCGCTTCCAACAGACTCCTGTTCTGAGCGTGGAGCGCTTCCTGCGCTTCAGCGAGTTCCCGTGTACGTTCTTCGACTTCCCGTTCAATCGTAGCGTTGGTCTCTTGCAGTTGCGCTTTTTGTCGTGCGTCGGAGCGCATGTCATTTCTGCCAGATACGCATTGCCAGATAAGAAAAATATCTTCAAACACGACCCACGCAGCGTGTTCCATCCAGCGCCAGTGTGGCGCGGTGATTACCCCGAAAATGGACTGGGGCCAAAAGTAGTTTCGGAACAGGTGGTCTACCACGACGACGGCGGATGCGGTTATCAGCACTGGCCAGTCGCGATACATGGAGAGGAAGGCCAGTGAGCCGAAAATATGAAAGTGGGTCTCGATGCGACCGCCCGTTAGATGGATCAGCAGGGCACCCATGCACATCTGTCCGAAGGCGATGGCATGGCGGGTCAGTGTGTTTCCTGGAAAATAAATGGCGAGGTACACGGGATAGACCGTTACCAGACCGCCCAGAAAAATGGCGGCCAAAAGGTGGGGATGCCATTGGCTCTCAATTCCAGACCAAGTCAGTGGTGTGAGCCATAGCGCTGCCGCAATGCCCGCGACCCATTGGATGGGCATGAGCACGGAAAATGCCCGGTCGATACGAATGGCGAGATGGCGGGTGGAACTGTCGAGTAGAAATTGTTCTTGAGGACTGGACGCCGGACTACTGCTCATGAAGAAACTCTCTAAATTTCAGTGGATGTGGATTGGTAAAGTCGGCAGCCGAATACGGGGGTAACGGATTGGGTTGGGCGTTTTTCCTGTGCGATTTCACGAATTGCCTGCGCACCGTAGTTTGCGCCTTCATGGCCCCGTGAGGCGGTGAGTCCGCCGTGAAATTGCAATGCTCCGTGTCGGTCATAGACCAGAGCGGTTCCAGAGGTCGTTATCTGAAGCAACTCGCTTAGCAGGGCATCGTCGTCTGTATCTAAGCGTACACCCGGGAGGCGTACGGCCGCCTCATAATTGGCACCGGCTACCCAGTCGTCAGGCGCGCCAGGAGGTCTGGGAAACAGAATTGTCGTATGAAAGGTCTCCGGATAGTCACTGAGTACCCGGTTCAGCTCGGCAATGCCAGCCGCCGTGCAGGGACAGCGGGGGTGGAGGAAAAACAGGAGGGTAGGGCGCTCCGATACGTGATACTCCGAAAAGGCCGTGGGCAGTTGGGTCGGTACGTCGGCGGGAGCCGCTCCTGCGAATTCGTATCGAAACAGACAAGCAAAGCTCAGTACAAGCACCCCCACCCAAAGCATCAGATGCCGCACATGGAGCACGTGGTGCGCACCCCGCCTGTGGGACTCGGGTGACACGTTCACGGGGAAAGGACCGTTCGGCTGAAGGTCCTTTCGCACTTTTGTCGGGGGGGTGGCCACAGATTTATTCCAATATACTCCAGAAAGGGTAGTGCTTTTCAGACAGTGTAGCACAAAAACATTCTCATAGTGGGAATCTTCGAGATTGACAACAGAGCTGTTTAAAGTGCAGAATTCAATCGAGGAATTGACTTATGGAATCCAGCCGTAGCGTTCAGAGAAAAGATGGCCAGTCTACGCGCAAGCGTATTCTGGAGGCCGCGCTGGTAGTCTTTGGAGAAAAAGGCTACCACGATACGACCCACGCCGAGGTGTGCGAATTGGCGGGAGCAAATATCGCGGCCATTAACTATCACTTCGGTTCCAAAGAGCATCTCTACCGCGCCGTATGCGAGCACGCCATTGCCTCCATGGAGGCCCAGTATCCCCCGGGGGGTAACGTACCCGATTCAGCGCCTTTAGAAGAGCGGCTGCGCGGCCATATTGAAAGTGTCATTAAGCGCGGCCACGTGGATGGTCCTCTCCGGTATTATCACCGCATTCGCATGACCGAACGTTTCAGTCCGACCGGACTGGCGGATGATATCTGGGAGGCCTGGTTCAAGAATCACTACGAACGGTTGCAACCGATAATTTCCGGATTGCTTGGCCCGAATGCGAGCCACGGAGACATCGTACGCTGTCAGATGAGCGTGATGAGTCAGTGTTTCATCGCCAACTCCATTCTTACAAGTGGCAAGCCCCATCATATCGAGGCGGCACAGTTGGAGGACGAAAGTACGGTAATCGATCACATCGTGCGATTTGGTCTGGCTGGCGTGCGCGCCGTGTCGGACGCACGCATTCAAGAATTAGAGGAATCGACAAAATAGCTCACCGTAAACCGGGTAACGGTGTAACCTTTTTGGCGCAGGTTGACACAATTCAGGCGCGGGGCTGTATTCAATCAATCATTGGTGCGGCATTATTTCTCCCGGGGCAAATTTTCCAAAGGTATGATCAAAGGATCCAGTTTATGGCTTTTTGCGTGAAGCGTTTCCCCAAAGGCAGATTGTTGTCTGCGGCGGTCGGACTTACTCTGCTCACCTCCTCGTGTGCTCGTTATACGCCCGAGACGAGGTATGAAACGGATCTCCCCCTGCCAGAGGCCTTCTCCCTCTATGGTCCGATGGAGCCTGGCGCGGATACATGGTGGGAGGATTTCGAGTCGGAGGAGTTAAATCGCCTCGTAAATGAGGCCCTCGCGGACAATCTCACGATTGCCCAGGCGGTTGCACGGATTCGCCAGGCGGGCGCGCTGGTGCAGCAGGCCCATGCGCTGCGCCAACCTTCCCTGAGCTATGGCGGAGATGTTTCGCTCAGCCGACAACGTACCGAAGTAGGTGGCGGGGAGTCTTCCTTGGATGCCACGACCCGGCGTCTCAATGCCATTAACGGCCTCCTTGGCGCGGCGACAGGCGGTACGGGCACCCTGCTTTCCGCCGTAAATCAGGTGCAGCAGGGAAGGGATGCGGTTACTTCGCTGCGGCAATCCAGTCCCGACACGACGCTTACCGTCGATACGGACAATTATGGTCTGGGGCTGACGGCAGGCTATGAAGTAGACCTCTGGGGGCGACTCCAGGCGGGCGAAGAAGCGGCCTTGGCCGATTGGGAAGCCTCTCGGGAGGATGTGCATGCCGCTTTGCTGAGCGTGGTGGGCCAGGTGGCCATTACATGGCTTGATCGCATCGAGGTGAGCCGGGTGTTGGAGGTGGTCAAGGGCCAGGCAGAAACGAATCGGACGAATTTGGGGCTTATCGAACTTCGTTATCGCAACGGATTGGCCACGGCGTTGGATGTTTATCAGCAACGGCAGGCGGTGGCAGAAACGGAGGCGGCGCTGCCGCTATTGGAAGCCCAACAGGCGCTGCTGCAGCACACGCTGGCGGTATTGTTAGGGAAGACGCCCAAGACGGACTTAAACCTGTCTACGTCCGAATTCGCTGCCATCGGGCCCCTGCCTGAGCCCGGTCTGCCCAGCGAACTGTTGGCCCGTCGGCCCGATGTGCGTGCCGCCGGACTGCGACTCCGCTCGGCGGATTGGGAGGTGAGTGCGGCCCAGGCGAATCGTCTGCCGCAACTGCAATTGACGGCGGGTCTGAGTACCGACGTGGCGTCACTTGGTGCGCTTTTTGACAACTGGTTAGCCCAGCTGGCCGCGAGTGTGACCGGCCCGCTCTTTGATGGCGGGCGGCGTCAGGCCGAAGTCGAGCGTACCCAGGCAGTCGTGGATGAACGGCTGGCCGCCTATCGGTTGACCGTGCTCGGTGCCGTAACAGAAGTGGAAGACGCATTAGTCTTGATTGATCGCCAGCAAGCATTTATTGCGGCGTTGGATACCCAATTGGAAGCCGCGCGAGACGCCCACCGGGAAGCCTTAGGGCGATATCGCCAGGGTTTGACCGACTATTTGCCGGTGCTGACCGCCTTGCGGAACCTGCAAGGACTGGAACGTGACGTGGTCGAAGCGGCCCACGATTTGCGCATCTATCACGTTCAACTGCGTTTGGCCCTGGGTGGGACCTGGATGGCCAAAGAACTCAATGATTCTAAGGATATGGAACAATGACAAAAGTCACACCCGAGAAAAAGGATGGACGTGGAAGTCTTCTGATGAGGGTGGCGGTTGTATTGGCGAAAACGGTGTTGCCCCTGGTAATCCTCGTCGCTGGTGCGGGTGCCGTGTACGGTATGATGAAAACCGCACCCCAGGCGAAAAAGGGTGGACATGCCCGGCAGGCCAAGTTGGTTACCGTCGTCGAAGCCCTGCAAGAATCCGTGCCCCTCGAAATTGAAGCCTGGGGAACGGTTATGGCTGCCCGGGAAGTCACCTTGAACCCCCAGGTGGCCGGAGAAATTGTCGAAATAAGCCCGGCGCTCGAGCCCGGTGGACGTTTCAAACAGGGGGAGACGCTGGTCCGCATTGAGGCGACTGATTACGAGTTGGCCCGCGAAATGCGACGTGCAGAGTTGACCCAGATGGAAGCACAACGGGTCCTGGAACAAGCGAATCAGGACGTCGCCAAGCGAGAGTACGAAGTGCTTGGTGAGTCGTTGAAGGATAATGAAAAGTCGCTGGTCCTTCGTGAACCCCAATTGACGTCGGTATCGGCGGAAGTGGCCGCCGCCCGGGCGATGCTTGATGACGCCGACCTGGACCTGAAGCGTACCCGGGTAAACGCGCCCTTTGACGCCCAGGTCGTTGAAAAGTATGTGGATCTCGGCACGCGACTGACGACCCAGATGGGTATTGTCCGTCTGGTTGGCACCGACACCTACTGGGTGGAGTTGGCCGTGCCCCAGAGTGACTTGCGCTGGATTGCCTTCCCGGAAGGGGAGCAGCCGGGTTCGCGGGTGGTGTTTCGCCACAAGAAAGTGTGGGGTCCCGACGCGAGCCGGGAGGGGCACGTGATTCGACTCCTCCCAGAGTTGACTGCTGAAGGGAGCATGGTGCGCGTGCTCGTGGCGGTCGATGATCCCCTTTGCCTCAAGCCCGAGAATCAGGATAAGCCCCGGCTGTTGGTGGGTCAGTATCTCTCCGGCGTCATCGAAGGACGACAACTCGACGATGTATTCGTCGTGGATCGAAGCCTTCTGCGCAATGGCGACTGGGTGTGGATAATGAACGCCGACGATAAGTTGGAAGTGCGGGCCCTGGACATCGCCTATCGCGGAGCACGGGAAGTGATTGCCC
>JAUIMA010000226.1 GCA_030432675.1 Candidatus Hydrogenedentota bacterium
TACATGGCGGCCAATATCGGCAATGGCACATGGAGTCTGGTGGAAGGGCTCATCAGTCCGCTGAGTTCGGGTGTCTACGATGTGGCTGCCCAGGCCACCGACCCCGCCGGAAACGCGGTGAACGATACGAGTACCGACGAACTCACCGTCGATTTGGATGTGCCCGTCGTCACGGTGGATCAATTGGTCACCAACGACAATACCCCGGCACTCACGGGTACCATTGATGACCCCGACGCGACGGTGACCATATCTGTGGCGGGCCAGACCTTCCCTGCGGTAAATAATGGCGACGGCACCTGGACCCTCGCTGACAACACGCTGACCACCTTGCCCGATGGGGTATACAACGTTATCGCGGTGGCGACCGATATTGCCGGTAATACCGATACGGATCCGTCGCTGGTAGACGATCTCTTCATTATTACGGCCGCTCCCACCGTTACGGTGAACCCGCTGACGACCAGTGACTCCACGCCTCAGCTAAACGGCACGATCAACCAGACCACTTCGACAATCCGGGTTACGGTAGATGGCCAGACCCACGACGCTGTCAACAATGGCAATGGCACGTGGACCCTCGCCGACAACACCCTCACGCCCCTCGCCGAGGGCACCTATGACGTAGACGTCCGCGCTACGGACCGACTGGGCAACGAAGGTCCCGACATTACGACCGACGAACTCACCATCGATCTCAACGTGGCACTGATTACGGTGAATACGCTGCAGAGCAGGGATCGCACCCCGGCCCTCACCGGCACGGTCAGCCAGACGGATGTCGCGATTAGCATCACGGTGGATGGTCAAACCAACGCCGCGGTAAATAACGGCGATGGCACGTGGACCCTCGCCGACAACACCCTCACGCCCCTCGCGGAAGGCGTCTACGATGTCATTGCAAATGCCAACGGAGCCACCGACGCCACGGTAAACGAATTGACCATTGATACCTTTGGACCCGCCGTCTTGCTGAGCGGACCAAGCGTATCCGAGACCAAATCCGGGCCCGTCAGTTTCGATGTGCGCTATGATGGCGCGTCGTTTATCGGATTGCTCGAAAGCGATCTGGCCGTCTTCGCCATCATCGATGAGAACCCCACGGTGTTCAAAAACGCCATGCCGGCCAGCGCCAAGACGTTCCCCATTTCGACGGCCACGGCCACCGGTACCGCAACCATCTCCGGTACCGGGACGGAACGACGCACCGTAACGATTACCGATATCACGGGCGATGGCTATCTCGGAATCGCCATCATCGCGGGTACGGCCCTCGATGCGGTGGGCAACCCCTCCCCAAGCTCTGTATCCACCGAGTTGGTCTTCGTCGATAACCACGCCCCCGAAGTTCAATCGCTGGGTGTGGTCGATCGGGCCATCGTCGATGTGCGCTTTGATGAAGCCATGAGCGACCTGGCCCTCGCCCCAGACAACTACACCCTTTCCGGCCCCGGACTGGGTACCCTCAATGCCACACCGGACGGCGTGGCCCGGGTCGAAGCGGGCCGTTACCGCCTGACGTGGAATGTGGGCAGCCTGGCAAACGGCGAGGAACTGACCGTCCATGTCTTGAATGTGACCGACGTGGTGGACAATCTCATCGGCGATGTAAACGAAGCTACGACAATAGTCGAAGGCATCGGCGTCTCCCCGAGCGTCCAGGCCGTCACCGTGCTGGAAGGCCGGGCCGTCAGTGTTCAATTCAGCGAACCCATCGCGACGGGCGCGTTGGACGTCTTAAACTATGTCGTCAGTGGAACCGGACACGGTACGCTGCCGGACAACCCCACGAGCATCTCCGAGTTGCCCCTCAACGATCCCGACGACCCCGATGTCATACTCTCTGGCAATCGGAATACCTACCTCCTTACGTGGACCGAGGGTGAAATGCTCCAGGGCGGCGATGTAACCGTCACCGTCTCGGGCGTGGAGGACAATACAGGAAATACCCTCATTGCCCCCACCAGCGGTACGGACCCCGGTGCCGGCATAGGTGTGGCTCCCGCACTGAACGCGGTGAATGTTATCACCGGCCTGACCGTCGAAGTCGTGTTTAGTGAAGCTATGGGGAACGGTGCCGATGTGGCCGCCAATTACGCAATCAGTGGCGAGGGTCGAGGCACCCTTAATGCCCAGCCCGATAGCGTGAGCCAGAGCGGTGAGGGCATATACACCCTCACCTGGAACAGCGGGGAAATGCTCAACGGCGGTGATATCACCATTACCGCTACCGGCGTTTCCGATCGCAGCGGAAATCCCATTGGGACCACCAACACGGCGACGGACGTCAGTGCCGGTCGCGACGGACTCATCGTGGTGACCATCCCGGCCCGCCGCGATACGACCCTCTACGAAGACGACAATGGTGCCCTGGCCAATGGCGCCGGGGCGACAATATTCGCGGGGACCAATGCAGACAGTCTCCGTCGCCGCGCTGCATTACACTTTGATGTAATCGGTAATATTCCTGCTGGATCCGTCGTGAATGACGCGACCCTGCGCCTCTACAATGCGGGAACGGTTGGTACCGATACCGCCCACAACCTGTCGCTCCATCTTCTCTCCCGTAACTGGGAAGAAGGCGCGGTCGATGCCGGTGAGCCCGGCGCGGACGGCGGACCATCCGAATCGGGAGAGAGCACATGGATCCACACCGACTTCGACACGGGATTCTGGACTACACCAGGTGGAGACTTCGTGAGCCCGGCACGGGCCACTGCCGCCGTCGCAGGCGTGGGCACCTATTCCTGGAGCTCAGCAGACTTACTGAACGACACCCAGAACTGGCTCGACGATCCCGACAACAACTTCGGCTGGCTCCTGCTCGGCGATGAAACGGCGGCCAACACCGTTAAGGCCTTCCGCTCCGACGAACACAGCACCCTGTCGCAACAACCCGTCCTGCGCGTAGTCTTCTCCCTTAATGGTGGACCCGGTGGCCCGACGTTGGGCACGATCGGCGACCAGCAAATTAACGAAGGCGAAACACTGACCCTCGAATTGACGGCCAACGATACGGACGGTAATCCCCTGATTATTTCGTCCGCGCTCGCCAACCTTCCCCTGGAACGGGATGCGCGCCTCACCGATAACGGCGACGGCACCGCGCTCTTCCAGTGGACGCCCGCCTTCGTCGACTCGGGCTCATACGTGGTCACCTTTATCGCCACCCAGGTGGGCGTGTCCGATCCGCTGAGTATCTCAGAGACCATCGTTATCGACGTGCTCGAGGTCAATCAGGCTCCTGAATTGGTAGACTTCGGACCCCTCGTGGCTACGGAAGGCCAGCCCCTGACTTTCACTGCTACCGTGACGGATAACGATGTGGACGATACCCATACCTTCAGCCTGGTACTGCCCGTCAACGGTGTATCCATCGACAGTAGCACCGGTGTACTCACCTGGACGCCTGGCTTCCGCGATGCCGGTACCGTCTCCATCGGCATTCGGGTTCAGGACAATGGAGCACCGCCCCGCTCGGATCAGCAGAACCTCGAGGTCACCGTGGTGGACGCCAACGGCCCGCCCGTGATTACGCCTATTGGCGACCAAGTCGTCGTAGAAGCCGAGGTATTGTCCTTCATCGTCACCGCGACCGACCCGGATCGGTCCGACACCTTGGAATTCAGCCTCACCGAAGCGCCCGCCGGGGTCACCCTCGATGCTCAGACCGGATTCTTCCGCTGGGTGCCGAGCATCGCCGCCGCCGGTGAACACACGGTAACCATCCGCGTAACGGACAACGGTGAACCGGCGATGTTCGCAGAAGACAGCTTTGCAATCACCGTGGTCGATGACAATCGGGACCCCACCTCCGTCACCCTATCGCCGGCAAACGTCCGAGAGAATCTGCCCGCCAATACCATCGTGGGCACCCTGACGACGACCGATCCCGATGCGAGCGATATACACACCTATACCTTGATCGCGGGCACCGGGGATACGGACAACAGCCGTTTCAACATCGCGGGCAACGTGGTCCGCACAAACGAGAGCTTTAACTACGAGCAGAAATCGACCTACAGCATTCGCGTGCACACCTCCGATGGCAAAGACGGCGAATTCGCCCGGGCCATCACCATCAGTATCGTGAATCAGAATGACCTGCCCACCGCCATCGCGCTCAATGGTGGGACAGTCACAGAAAACGCCGCCATCGGCACAACAGTAGGTGTCCTGCGCACAACCGATGAAGATGGATCAGACACCCACGTCTACCGCCTCGTCGATGGGGAAGGCGACACAGACAACAGCCGCTTTGCCATCAGCGGAAACAACCTGGTGGTCAACAGTGCCCTGGATTTCGAATCCCAGGCCAGTCACAGCGTGCGCGTCCGCAGTGAGGACAGCGGTGGTGCCTTCGTCGAGGCAATCTTCCTTGTCACGGTGACCAACGAGAACGATCTGGCCAATGCGGTTACCCTCTCCAGCACCCAGGTAGACGAAAACGAACCGGCCGATACGGAAGTAGGCCTCTTCACCACCGACGATGATGACAGCGGCAGCGGCTATACCTACAACCTGGTGAGCGGCGACGGCAGCACGGACAACGGCAGTTTCCGAATTGTCGGCAATGCCCTGTTGACCAGGGTACCCCTCGATTTCGAAATGCGCCGCATGCGCACCATCCGGGTCCGCTCTACCGACGAACTCCAGTCTTCTTTTGAAATGGTCTTCGACATCGAAGTCATGGATCAGAACGACGCCCCCGATGACATCTTCCTCAGTGCCAATGGTATCCTCGGTAATATCCCGGCGGATACGGTCGTCGGGTCACTCTTCACCAGCGATCAGGATCTGGACGACAGCCATACCTACGCTCTTATTGCGGGTGAAGGCGATCAGAACAACGGCCACTTCAAGATCGAAGGTGAACAGCTCGTCACCAACCGCCGGGTAAACTTCGACAGTAACGCCTCCTTTGAAATCCGGCTCCAGGCCACCGATGCTGCGGGTGCCACCTTCGAAAAGGCCTTCGTGCTTATCAACGACGATGTCGACGGCGATGGCCTGTCCGACGCCTGGGAGCTGACCTTCTTCGGCAGCCTCCAGGCCAGTGCAACCACCGACAGTGACGGTGATGGCCTGACAAACCTTGAAGAGTTCCAGGCAGGCACCAATCCCAATGTGGGCGACAGCGACGGCGACGGGGTCAGTGATGGCGAAGAAGTCGCCCTCGGTACCAGTCCCGTCAGTAGTGCCGATGCACCGGCCGTTCTGGAAGTTTCCCCTGCTTCGGCATCCATGGGCCGAGATGAGGGCGTGGTAACCCTGCGCATTCGAAATACGGGCAGCGCCGCGCTCAACTGGCGGGCCGAAGTCATCTCCGGTAACTTCGCCGAAATCATCTCGGATCAATCCGGGCTCAATGCCGGGGAGGTCAATGTCATGTTGGCCACGAATCTCACGGCCAACAGCCGCGCTTCGGTAATTCGGATCACCGCCACCGGCGCGGCCAACAGTCCCGCCGATATTACAATTAACCAGTCGGCCTGCGCGGCACCAGGACAACCCAACGACGTGCTCGCCACCAACGGCACCCTGGCAGGTCAGGTGCGGGTATTGTGGGATCGTGTCACCGATGCCGACCAATACATGGTTTATCGTGGTCTCAGTACCGATCCCAATGAAGCCCAATTGATTGCCACCGTGGTGGGTACGGCCTATACCGATTCGCCCGCACCACTGACGGCCAAACAGACCGAAGGCGGCGGAGGTTGCGTACCGCTTATCACGCCCGAGCCCCAGCCGGGTGACGATACCTACCAGTATTGGGTGCGGGCCATGAATGTCTGTGGTACCAGCGCCTTCAGTACGCCCGACGATGGCTTCCCGGGTGCCGGTCAACCGGCGGCCATACCAATCTTTGAGCCCGTGTTGCCCACGCTCGAGTCGGAAAACCGCGCCCTACGCGCCCGGATAGATTCGGTGCTGGCCATCCGCCTGCGCCGTGATTCGGCCATCGACCCCGGTTCCATCCGGGGCGAGGTCCTCCGTAGCACGGGTTCCGATACCACGATCACGTGGCGGGCCATCGACAGCGAAGGCCTCCAGGACGGCTGGGCACTCTACAATCCCGGTGATACGCCCTTTACCATTGGCGAGTCGGTCTCCTTCACGGTAAGCGCCGCCACGGTAGCCGGAGAGCAAATCGGACCCCTGAGCTTTAACTTCACCATAGAGAGCGAAGGCGAGTTCCTCGACCGCGTCGGTGCCTCGGAGATGCCGGTAAACCAGCCCGGCTATGCCGAGTTCGATGCCAGCGGTCTCGACCTGAGCCGTGAGAGCCAAGACCAGGTTTCCGTCTACACCCTCGATAGTGACGTGGTGCCCAGTGCCCCCGCAAACAGTTCAGGACCCCTCTACGCGGTCGTGCCCGACGAAGTCTATGGCGTGGCGCAGCGCGTGTGGCTGCCCCTGGAAGCGGGCTTGCGTGCCAGCGATGTCATGGTCAATTATTACTTCGTGGACAAAACAGGTAGCCGGACCAACTGGTATCGCGCCGAACAGATCGTGGGCTGGGCGGATCAAGACAGCTTTATGGAATTGGAACTGAATGACCAGCGCTATATTGGGTTTACCGTGCGCCATGGCGCACTGGTACAGCTGAGCCAGGCAAGCGCAAAGGCCAAACCCGTAACGGCAGCTGGCCCCCTTCCAACGGGTATGCTTCGGGTAGGTGGAGATGCCATTATTGCCTTGCTGCTCCTTCTCAGCTTTTCTCTGGTGCTGCCGCGGATTTTCCGAAAGAACAATCAGCCCGTATAATATGCCTGTTCGGGACCGGGCCTACTGATGACGGATTCAAGCCAACATGATTGAGTTTAATTGCGAACATTGTGGCAAGGAACTTCACCTCGCCGATAACTACGCTGGCCGCGATGGCTGGTGCCGTGTCTGCAAACGTATGGTCATTGTGCCGGCGAATGGCAAGACGCAGCATGTAGATGAGCTGCCCACCGCCGAGGGTTACGAGCGACTTCAGCGCCTGCTCCAGTATGCCGCAACGAAAGCGGACAAATTTAAGGTCCATCTGGCCCAGCAGAGCCAGACCGAGCGCCGAGAGGAGCAACTGGAGATTGACCTTCACGCCGCCTACCAGCAGTTGGCGGAGAAAGAGCAGATGATTTCCCTGGCCCACGCAGCGGAACGTGAGATGGAGGAGGTCCACGCACGAAAGCTTGATGAAGCCATGGCCATGATCGCTTCCCTCGAAAATGCGCTGGCAACAACTGATACCGAGCAGAATACCCGAAAAAACGCCGCATTGCAGGAGCTGGAAGAGGCCCTGAGCACATCGCAGGAAGAAACCCGCGCCTTAGAGATGCAACTGCGAGCGCAGGAGCAAGAACTGAAGGAACTCCAGGAACAAGGTTCCTCCCACGGGCCCGAATCGGAAGCGGCCCTGGAAGAAATTACGGCGGAGTGCGAATCCCTTCGTCGCGCGCTGGAGGATAAGGACGTAGCCTTGGAAGAGGCCAATGGGGAAGTGCATCGACTCAGCGAACGGCTGACAAGCCAGGCTTCCCCCGATGATTCTTCCCGGGCTGATCAGGAAGAAATCAGCCGCCTGCACGAGGAGTTGAACGCGCTGAAGAGCACGCTTCGTGAGGTAAGCTCCGAGCGTGATTCCAAGGTATCAGAAGGCGCTGCGCTCCAGACGGAGCTCACGAAGTATCGGGAGCAGATTGCCGGGCTTGAAGCTGCGATCCAGACGAAAGATGAATCGCTTGGAAACCTTCAGGCCCGCCACGAAGACAGAGAACGTACCACCCGCGAGCAGATTTTTGCGCTGGAGGAGCAGGTTGGTCTCTTCGATGAATTAACCGCGCGGGTTTCCAGCCTTCAAAACAAAGTTTCAACCCTTGATCAGGAGCGCATTGATCTGGCCCTGCAATTAGAAGAGGCCCAGCGACAGCAAGCCGTTGAGAGCAGGAAACTCGCCTCCCTGGAGCAGCGTCTGCAGGAAGCGACCGATGAAAAGGCCGCCCATCTTGTCCAGTTGGAAGATGCCAAACGGGAGAGCGCCTGCAACGAAGCCCAGATTCAAAAGCTCAAGGAAGAGCTCCATGCCTTAACCGAAACCCAGAGTTCGACCACCTTGGAACGGGAAAAAGAAGTTCAACGTCTGCGGCAGAACGACGTCGAACTTTCCACCCTGAGCGCATCGCTGGAGGATGCCCATTCCCAACTGGCCGAACAAAAGACCGCCTATCGGGCACTCGAGCAACAGCTGAGTGAACAAAAAGAAGCCTATAGCCACGTTGAGCAACAGCTGGCCAGTGCCCATGCCGAACAGGCCCGACTGGTCGCCCAGGTAGCGGCCTCTGATCAATCAAACAGCGCAGAGACCCAGGCACTCCAGGAATCTCAATCGCGAATCGCGGCCTTGGAAACACAGGTTCGCGAACAGCAGGAGCAGGCCGAAACACACCGGGCAGAAGCGGAAGAGATGAAACGTGCGTTGCGCGATTCCGAGTCCCAAATTCAGGAGTTGGAGGCGGAATTAAACGAGTTGGAAGACTCGGTGACCACGCCGCTTCCGAATCAATCGACAACGGCGACACTGGAGGAAGCTTCCGAAACCGTGGAAACCGTGTTTGTAACCGACCCGGTATCCGATGTACAACGCCAGCAAGAACGAAAACAAATGATGGATGTCCTTTCGGATTTTCTCGACAAGTAAGCTACAATATGGGGTGTCCGGGGACACAATCCCGGATGAGCGGGCAATGTAGACCAACCGGAAAGCTGTAATTTCTCATGCGAAAGCTCTTTATCACCTGTACCTGCGGACAGCAAATGCAGGTCCCCCGTTCCGCCATCGGAAAAATGGGCCAATGCCCTTCCTGTGGCGACAAGATTCCTATTACCCGGGAGACTACCTCCCGGACGCGTCGGGCCTCCATGGCCAAAGGCACGCCCAATCCAAATCGGTGGGGCAATCAGAAGGGTCCGTCTATCGAAGCCAAGGAACGCTTCGGGCGTGCCGTTGATCTCTACTGCGCCGGAAATTATGGGGAAGCCCTGGTAATCTTCAACATGTTGAGCCAGGAATTCCCGGACAGCATAGAAATTCATAAGGCCCGGGAGCAATGCGTCGAAGCCCGCAATCGGGATCCCCTGAATTTGCCCGACCCCGCCTCTGGCCAGGTTATGGGCGACCAATTGGATGAGGGCATCCTCCGCTCCATGCGCCGTATTGTGGTGGAAAAAATGCTCCACGGTTCCTCAGACACCGTTCAATTGCAAGCAGCAGAACTGGTGGCGCGCATGGCCGGTGTGTTGGACGGAGCACCGCTCTCGGAAGACACGACCGATGACCGAGCAACCGACACCACGGAAGATGAAGACGCTTCCCACAAGGGAAACGGTCATTCCTCCACCTCCACGTATGAGCATGCCGTCGACGTCGACGTGAATGAGGTATCCCGGTGATTGCCGCGGGGAGTGGTGGCACGATTCGTGGCGGGTCAACCCGCAGGCGGCCTTTCCCCTGGTTCATCTCCCTGATTACCGCGCTCCTGCTTGGCTTTACCCTCCTGTCCGGCGACGCCTCCAGCGCACCCCTTCCCGAATACACCGGAAAAGATCCGGTGGTGGAAGCGCACTATGAGGGCGTAGACCGCTTA